>NZDU01000027.1 GCA_002688875.1 Candidatus Pacearchaeota archaeon
TTACTCCCTGTATTCCATCTTCTCCAGTTGGACCATCAGGCCCTTGTGGACCATCCTCTCCAGTTGGACCAACTGGTCCTTGTGGACCATCCTCTCCAGTTACTCCTTGTATTCCAGTTGGACCATCGGGTCCTTGTGGACCATCTACCCCAGTTACTCCTTGTGGACCATCTACTCCAGTTGCTCCATCTACTCCAGTTGGACCATCGGGTCCTTGTGGACCATCTACCCCAGTTACTCCTTGTGGACCATCCTCTCCAGTTACTCCTTGTATTCCATCCTCTCCAGTTGGACCATCTACTCCAGTTACTCCCTGTATTCCATCTTCTCCAGTTGGACCAAATGCACCAGTAATATCAACATCGGTTGAACCAGTAGTTGGATCATCAGTAACAGTTACACCTCCAGTAAAATTAAGAGTGAGTTGCTGCGGGGCGTCAACATCATCCTTAGCTATTACATGAGGACCTAAACCGGAACTAAGATGTTTAAAATCTTCAGTTGGCATAATCTATTATTCTACTCTTCATCTTATATTAGCTTTAATACCATCATAAAAAAGCTTCAGAGCAGTAATAATAGAAGTGGGGAATATAAACCATAAGGCACGAGTAATAGTTACTCTAAACTGGGAGTTGACTTTAGTTTCTGCCCATAGACCTTTTTCGGGATCGAAAAGATTTTCTTTTATAAATTTAAAAGATCTTTTAGATTCAGAAGAATGTTCATTGATTGCCCCATAAAGAGCATCAATTGCAGCCCTAGTATCTGCGGCTAATTCTTCTCTTTTCTTGTCTTGTTCATCTAACCGATAAATGACAAGTTCCAGATCTTTTTTGTCCTGATGGTTCATTTCTTAAGTTGTTTACCTTCATCTTCATGTCGAATTGCACTACTCTGATGCATGGTAAATATAAGGTTTGATTCCCATTCTGGGCAATAAAAAATATTACTTAGCATGTCCGTTAATTCTACTTATGGATCCTTTTATTTCTGACAATTGATTATCCATGTCATTTATTTCTTTCGTAAGATCCTCGTGGCGTCTATCTCTTATTTCGTCTGATTTATTCCACCTATCAATTAACTTTATAATCATACCCTCCATATTCTCAAGGGTTTCCGACTGGCCTTTATTTTCAACCTTTATATTTTCTAAATCCTCTTGCTGAGCGGTTAGTCTTTTGGTCATACTTATTATCATATAAACAAACATGATACCAACTATTCCTATCATGCCGGCTTCTAAATAAAGTTCTATAAATTGACCCATAATAAATTTTCTCCTACATAGCTTTTGTATAAAAAGGATTACTAATCTTCGGATTCAATTTAGGCATAAAACCTATGCCTCGAAAATCTAATTCTGATATTGGACAAAAAATATCTATATTATACTGGAAATGAAGAAAGATAAACAGATAAAAAGTGATAGGTGGGAAATAAATTATAAAGCACTTCCTAAAACTGTTGCCAAAAAGCTAGAAACAATAAAAAAAACAGTCTTTAAATTTAAAAAGCCCAATCTAAGCTTTATTCATTTAGTATTGTTTTCCTCGCTTTTGATTGCTGGGACAGCTGCTTTCTTTTCAATCTTTGGATTGTCAGCCCTATTTGCAGGGGCATACTATTCTGTTATATTTATGGCGGGATCTCTAGAATTGGGCAAATTAGTAACCGCATCCCTTTTATATAGGAAGTGGGAATCCTTCAATATTCTATTTCGCTCTTATTACCTCACCGCTGTGCTCACTTTGGTTGTAATAACATCAATAGGGATCTATGGTTATTTGTCCGCGGCCTATCAAAAATCCTCATTAGAATTAAATAAGTATATGCAAACCAAAGAATTTGTAGAGGAACAAATTTCCACTCTAACCCAAGATAGGACTTATTTAAAGAAGGAATTAGCACAGGTTGTTGAATCATATCCAGAAAATTATATAACCGCAAAAAGACAAGCACGGGAACAATATAATCCACAAATACAGGGGGTATCTAAATCAATCAACCAATTAAAGGAAAGATTATATAATATTGATAGCCAGCTTTTAGATACTAATATAGATGTGGGACCCATTGTTTTTGTAGCTAGAACCCTTGATTTAGATATTGACTATACAGTTAATTTGTTAATCTTAATTTTGATTTGTGTATTTGACCCCCTAGCCGTTATGTTAATTATAGGCTATACTAAACTAATGATGGAAAAAAATGAACAAGAAGAAAACAAAAAAGAGGATGAATAATGCAATTTATCTTAACAGAGGATATTTCATTTAATATAGAAAGGAGATCCCTCAGACATATTAAATGTTTCTCCCATAGATCTAAGGAGCAACAGTATAGGGGTGAAATGGTAACATTCCTAAAATTGTGCTCTGGAAAATCTTGTTTTATTGATATAGGGGCTTTTCATGGAGTATTTGCTCTTGCATTTATATCCAAAAACCCTAATGCATCTGCTTATGCAATAGAACCCAGCCCGCAGTCTTTTAATGTACTTCACATTAATATTGAATTAAACCCCTCTTATAAAATAACCCCTTTTAAATTTGCATTGGGTGCATCAGATGACAAAATAAAAATGAAAGGGGGACACCAATTTATACCAATAGGTAATAAAGAAGATGCTCCGGAGCAATATACTGAAGTTGATATTATCAAATTGGACAATTTTGTTAGTAACAATAATATAATTCCCGATATTATTAAGATTGATACAGAGGGTTATGAATATGACGTTTTAATGGGAGGGAAAGAATTTCTAAAAGAATATAAGCCAATTATATCATTAGAGGTACATATACCTTGGTTGAATAATCATGGAATTACCTCAGAACAATTAGTTGAATTAATTTATTCTATGGGCTACAAAATTTATGATTTGGAAGATAATTTGATTTCCTCTCCCGAATTATTTTTGGAAGAAAAAAGCTTCTGCAATGTTTTTGTTAAATGAGGGGAAAAAAATGAACAAGAAGAAAACAAATAAAAAGAAAAAGAAATGCTGTGGCGGCAGTTGTCATGAAAAAAAGAAATTACATCCACAGGAGAAATGGTGGGAAGAAGAAAAAGAAATAACAGATGAGATACTAAAAGAATGGTGTACAGTCAATTAGGCCAGGACGATTTTGTTTTAGAAAAATCCTATTATAAAGATTATGGGTTTTTTGTAGAGGCTGGAGCTATGAATGGTATAAAGCTATCTAATACCTATAAATTAGAAAAGGACTATAATTGGAATGGAATTTGTTGTGAGCCAAATTCCAACTACCACAAAGCTTTATCTCAAAATAGATCCCGCGCGGTTAATTTCAATCTATTGTATGATGAAAATGATAAAACAATGAAATTTTACAAGGGGGGAGAGGTTGGGGGAACCGAAGAAGATTTTAAAGCAGAAGAAGAACGTTATGAATGGAGAATATCACGACCAACCGAATATGTAAAGACTATTATGCTAAATACTCTATTAGAACAATACAACGCTCCACCCATAATAGATTATATTAGTTTGGATACGGAAGGTAGCGAATTGCGCATACTGAAAGCTTTCAACTTTAAAAAACGAGATGTAAAAATCTGGTCTATAGAGCACAATACGGAACATAGAAATGATGGTGACAAATATCTCAATTCTATTATTAAATTAATGACTGAAAATGAATATACTTTTATACCAAACCAAAATGATAGTTACTTTGTAAGCAATGCCTAATAAAGCAGCAAAAGCTCGTAAATGGAAAAGACAGAAGTTGAATAAACAACTTAAACAACAAGGCCGCACGGCTAAACAATACGCAAAAAAGAAAAAAGAAGAAAAAGCTAAAGCAGCAGATGCGTACTTCCTGGACTGAAGAACGAGTAAAAGGTAATGATGAATGGTTAACGCCTCCTTATATTATAGATGCGCTTGGTAAATTTGATTTAGACCCCTGCGCACCAGTAGGAATAAATTGGAAGACAGCTGATGAATATTATACTATTGAAGATAATGGGCTAATGCAGGAGTGGTGGGGAAGAATATGGTTAAATCCACCATACGGATATAATAAACCAAAAGAATGGTTATCAAAGCTCTCACACCACGGTAATGGTATAGCCCTATTATTTGCTAGAGTAGAAACTAAAATATTTTTTAATTATGTATGGGGCGCAGCTGATTCAGTTTTCTTTATTAAGGGTAGATTACGGTTTTATGATTCTAAAGGCTACAAGGCTCCAAACGATGCAGGTACAGGTTCTGTGCTAGTTGCGTATGGTCAGAATAATGTGGATATATTGAGCAGAACCTCTATTGTTGGTAAACATATTGTACTTAAGTGAGCAAAAGCTCAATTTTCCAGAGAATTTTTTTCAAAAAGCAACTGGCAAGAGTCGATTATACAGCCCTTTTCGATCAGATTTTTCTTACAGAGACCTTATTTATCCTGTAAGAGCCTCAAAATTCAGAAAATTTGGAGTATATTATAGAATTGTAATACATTTCTTCAGACTTTTGAAGATCATAGAGAGATTTTTTAAGAGAATACAAAAAGTATGATAATTGTGTGATGTTATGCAAATAAGGGGTGTTTTCTAATATACTGAATACTTGGTTTTACTGATTGGTCAATATTCACTATGTTCATACGAAATTTTCGGCTGGGNAATTTCAATCCCAGCCGAAAATTTTTNTGTTTTTTTTTATCCTGNCATCTTTTCTAAATTCCTTTCNATATTTTTTAACTCATTCAAATTGTTATTATTTTCAATTNCTTTTATTATCATCGCTAATTTTTTCACCCTTTTATTATTCATCTTGGGCAATCTTTCGATATGATAAAATAAAGAAATNTGAATTTTTAACAATTCAACTTTATTTTTTCGGGTTTTGGGTTTTCCGATTAAGTCGGAAAATTGAATTTCTAAATTTGAGATATTTTTAGAAATTGCTTTTTCTTCGGTGGTCGGATTTTCCCTGTTTTCCTTCCTTACTTCGTCGGGAGTTTTAAAAGCAGGGCGGGATTTTCCGCCCTGCTTTTTTTCATTAAGGAACATTAACTCAGTTTTCCTTTTTCGATTCCGTAGGCAATCGGGTTCGACCCTTCTTTCCGCCATCCGAGTATTTCGTTTGGCTGGTGTTGTACTTGTCCGTTACCTTTCATCGCTTCCCGTTCCTCATTAGATTTAAAATGAGAAGATCGTATTTTTTGCAACTTCCTGCGGGTGTCTCTCGCTGTGATTGGGTGTCCCTCTGCGGTTAGATATTCAGCAATCTCAACGATTGAAACAAGGCGTTTTTTACTCGCTGAAAGCGTCCGCACGGCGTTTACTATCATCGAAGGTAAGGTATTCTTCACATCGCTAAAAATCGATTTTTTCGTCGATTTTTTCGTCGATTTTTTGGTCGTTTTTTTGGTCGTTTTTTTCATTGTCTTTTTTTCCTTATTGAGAAGAGTACAAGAGAGAAAACTCTTCTCGGGTTCGTTTCGGTTGTGTTTCNCTTGTTTTCATNACCCTAAATTTAACCATATTTACATCAATTCCAAACAAAAAATAAAAAAAAATAAAAAAAAATACAAATAAATTTTTCAAAAAAACAAAAAATTACAAAAAAAAATTTCCAGCGCCCGCGAGTCCAGTGGCGCTCTTGTTATCTCCTTATATATACGCGCTATATCGTCCTTACTTAAACCCCTACATTAAATATATTCATTGATGTCGGGATTAGTCCTTAGCGCTCCAGTGTGTTCGCTTATATTTGTAGAGTAGCTGACTCTGTAAGAAAATCGAGATCTTACAGGATCCTGTAAGCAAGAACTCGTTCGAAAGTTTTTTCGTTCGAGAGTTGAGTGGGATTTAACCGAACGAACGNTCGCNCANTAAATAAAAAAAAATTGNNCAATCTCTTGAACAATTTTTTTCTTTTACTTTATTACATCCAATANTTTAATTTTAAATCACTTTCAATATCCCTAATTTCATCAAATAATAAATATCCAANTTTCCAATATATTGAAAATAACCACATTGAAACTTTAAATTTTATTGTATTAATCATTTTACTCTCCTTTGTTTGATTGCTTAATAACTCATCCTAACTTGATTGAATATACACAAAACCCTCTCGGCTTAAACGGAATCGGGCAGACGGAATCTTTCATTCGGTCTCTGTAAGACATACGAGCTAACCACATAACCCCGATGCGCTCGAGAGTCAGTAATAAAAAAAAGGCAAGGCGGGAAAAGGAGACCCGCCATGCCTTGGGTGGATGAGTTATATTATTATAATTATAAGGTCAATGCTTGAANGATTACCCATCCGAACCAGCCCAGTATTAGAATAGATCCAGTAATGCCATATCCATAAAAGAATGGAGAGCCTTCTTGTGTATGGGTATGGGATTCCGGACCTGAAAGTCTATAATTGTAAGTAGTATGTTGGCTTTCTTCTCCAGAAAAAAAGACCAGTGCCCCCACCATAAAAATAGCAAAGGTAAAAAAGCCTGGTAATGCAATCATAAGCCCCATTGATATTGGTGCCCATAGTATCCCGATCCAGAAGGTTGATTTTTTAGTCATTTTATGCTCCTTTTTGTTTTTGATTGATAATGTCCTGAAGCCTTTCATCAAGCCGGTTGTTAAGAGCCTTGAGATTGTTTAGGTTCAATTGTTCTTCNGTTATNGAAGAAGCTTCCTTGTTTAACTGTTCGAGGGCCTTGATTTTTTGTTTTAATAATTCCTTCATTTTTGATCCCCTTGATTTAGTTGGCTATAAAGACAAAAGCAAACAAAAACAATTGTAATTGTAAAGCAAGTTGTTAAAATAATTTCAATTAGTAATTCCATTNGTTGTTTCTCCTTTTTGATTGATTGTTGTTTAATTTGTTGATTGAATATACAAAACCAATAGGCATTAGGGACGGGAACGGGCATTTGAATTGATATTTACCCTGTAGGCGGCCGTATCAATAAATCTTTGACTTCAACCCTTACAAATAGAACTTGATATGCCCTACGGCCCCAGCAGGCTCGTCTTATTTCCTGCCCCAAACACCGTCCGCTCGCAAGAAAGTTTTTTCTTTAGCCTGTAAGAAGGTAGGTAAGAACGATCGCTCCTAAATAAAAAAATTGTCCAACTTTCTTGAACAATTTTTTTCCTTTCCTTTCCTACTTTCTACATTCTCCCCCTATTTCATAATCCACCAACAACCCCCTTTCTTCACATTTCTTAATAAATAAATTGACCATCCAAACATAACTTGAATTGTAATCTACATCATCATCACCACNAAATCCAAAAAANNCACNCCACAAATTTGTATCAACTAAAATTCCCTCATAACATTCATCCACAATTTTTGTCCAAAATTCAATTTTTNNANAACTACTTGTACTCCAATTCACCCAATTNTTTCCANNATACTTTTTTGCCTCTANCCAAAAATCACATTCANTTTTNAAAATACCCCTAAAAATNNNATTCATTTCACTCAATAAATAACTTATATCACAATCACTTTTTAAATCTACACAACCCTCACTTGTCATTAAATCTCCATAATCATTGACCAATTCTTGCAAATAATTCATTGAAAACTTATACACTTTGATTTCATTTGTCATTTTTTCCATCCCTTTTTTTATTGTTTAAATAACTCATTCATAACTTGATTGAATATAACAAAAACCCTTTCACCATGAACGGGGACAGATCTATCCAACATTTCATTCTTACTCTGTTAGACTTTCGAGCATTCTANNCGNNNCNATGTCTGGTGACTCTAATGTCAGGTGACTCTAATATCAGGTGACTCTAATATCAGGTGACTCTAATGTCAGGTGACTCTAATGTCAGGTGACTCTAATGTCAGGTCAATGGTCAACCGTGGGTCGAACGAAAGTTTTTTCTTTAGCCTGTAAGAAAGGCTGGGCGTCAGCCAGAAAGAAACGAGTGAACCCGAACCCATTGGGGCGCGTGAGGGATGGCTCGAAAGAAAGTTTTTTCGTGCGAGAGCCTGTAAGATTATTAAATAAAAAAAGGCGCAGGGGAAATCAACAACCCCTGCGCCCGTGTGTGAGGTGGTTATATTATCTCTTATTCAATCAGTATTCTCCTTATCTTTTAGATTTCTTTTCATAGCATCCTAAAAACCAACAAAATACTACTGTTATTCCGAACGTAATTGCCAATATGTATGTTATAAGTGTCATCATTAGTATTCTCCTTTCGTTAGTAGGTCGTTAGTAGGCACCTGCCCACACAACTCTTAAGTTAGCTGGAAACTTCATTATGTATTCCATAAGACATATCTGCCATAAACATTGTCCATCCCTTTCGTAATTCAAGTCCCAATATGCCCAAGCGTGCTTTGTGAATTCAGGCAACACAATGTAAGCCTGATAGCAATCTCCACCATCATCAGCGTGCCCTTGATTTGTTTCCAACAGTATGTCAGCACCTGCTTCAAACAACTTATCAAGCTGGTTAGCAAAGGCCTGATCAATTGGCCTTG
>NZDU01000028.1 GCA_002688875.1 Candidatus Pacearchaeota archaeon
CCTTTTTCACCGCCCACTTAATTCTTTTATTGTTTAGTTTCACCATCAAATCTTCTGGATTTGATAGGCGAACTAATTTCCGGAAACTACAGATTCCTTCAACTGGGTTTATACCCTGGGAGCTTGCTCCGAGGGGAGGGGCGCATTAAGTTGAAGGTTAAAATACCCCGCAGCTTGCTGCGGAACGAACGAAGTGAGTGATGGGTTTTTTTATTTATGAGTTGTTATTGTAACTTGAGCGTAACCTTTTTAACTTAAAAAAACATGTTAGTTTAGGTTCTCTTTTAATGAGTTTGAGAATTTGTTGTGATATGGAAAAAGAAGGAGATATTGGGAAATCTGGAATTGGTGATAAGCGGGCTAAGAGTTATATGTTCACCAGAGGTTATTTAAATATGTAAATAATTACATAATCAAGTAAAATGATACACAATAAATATTATGAGATAATGAAACAATTCTTAGGAGATTATTCTAGAAAAATTTATGGACGGGAATTAATTGACAAGGTAAATATTAGTCAGAAAAATATTGCATTGACTTTAGATAAGCTTGAACAGGTAGGAATTGTTTCGTCAGAGATTAGAGGTAATACAAGATATTTTTTTTTAAATAAAAAAAATCCTATTTGTAGAAAATATATTCTATTAGCAGAGATTGAAAATTCTATTCGGTTTTTAGAGAAACATCAAAAATTAGTTCAAATCTTTAATAAGATTAAAACAACTGATAGTCGGTTTATTTGTATTTTTGGAAGTTATGCTAAGGGTAATGAGAGAAAAGATTCTGATTTGGATTTGTTTGTTGTTGGAGGCATTGATGAGAGTAAATTAAAGAAACTTGGAAGGGATTATAATTTGGAGATAAATGTAAAAGAAGGTTCTGTTTCAGACTTTGTTAAGTTATTAGAGAGTAAGAATCCTTTAATAAATGAGATTTTGGAGCATCATATAATTATTTCGGGTTATGAGAAATTTATTGAAATAGTAACGGGGGAAAAATGGTAGAAATAGAATGGTGTTTGAAACAAATGAAGGGGTTGGAATTGGTTGGGCCAAATAGTAATATGTCGGATTCTTATGTAAAAATGGCTGAAGAATCATTAAGTGTAATTCGGGAGGTTGATAAAAGCGATATTTGGAAAAACTAAAGAGATTATTGAGGAGTAAAAAAGTAAAATTAGAGGTAAAACGATAAGGAAAAAATGGAAGAAGAGATGAATAATAAAATGAATAAACAAGAATTGGAATTTATACTGCAAGAAGGAGAAGGTTTAAAGATAGAATTTAAGGAAGCTTTAGATATTAAAGGACTAGCTAAGGAAATGGTGGCTTTTGCTAATTCTCTTGGAGGGAGAATATTTTTAGGAGTTAGTGATGATGGAAATATTAAGAGTATTTCAATTACAAATAAATTAAAATCTCAGATTCAAAGTATAGCAAGAGATTGTGATCCAGAGGTAAAAATTGATTTAGAAGAGTTTGAAGATATTTTAATTATTAATGTTTTTGAAGGAGATGATAAACCTTACAAGTGTTCTTCAGGATTTTATTTGAGGCAGGGTGCTAATTCTCAGAAAATGACCGTTTCTGAGATTAGGAAATTTTTTAACGAAGAGGGGAAAATCTTGTTTGATGAAAGAATAAATAAGGATTTTTCTTTTGAAAATGGATTTGATAAACATAAATTTAATTCTTTTCTAGAAATGTCAAAAATAAGTAAGGTTATTCCTATAAAAGATATATTAAGAAACATTGGTGTTTTAGATAATGGTGAGAAATTTAGAAATGCAGGAGTTTTGTTTTTTTGTTCTAAAATAGAAGAATTTATTCCGCAAGCTGTTGTGACTTGTGTTTTATATAAGGGAAAAGATAAGGTATTTATAATTGATAAAAAGGATTTTACAGCAGATTTATTTTCAAATTATAAGAACGCTGTAGATTTTTTATATAGAAACCTAAAATTGAAATATGATATAAAGGGTTTTGGTCCTAGGAAGGAAACATTAGAAATTCCTGAGGAAGCGTTAAAAGAAGCACTGGTGAATGCTTTGACGCATAGAGATTACTTGGAAAAAGGTGCTAATATTCTAATCGAGATTTATGATGATAGGGTTGAAATTACGAATCCTGGTGGTTTAGTTTCTGGAATTAAGAAAGATGAATTTGGAAGGAAAAGTCTTTCTAGAAATCCTCTGTTATTTAGTTTGTTTAAAAGAATAGATTTGGTTGAAAGAGTTGGTTCTGGAATTAATCGGATAAGAAATGCAATGAAAGAGGCAGGATTAGAACCTCCAAGATTTGAGTTTACGAATTTCTTTACAATTACATTTTATAGGCCTAGGGGAAATATAGAGACTAGGGTAAAAACTAGGGTAAAAACTAGGGTAAAAACTAGGGTAAAAATTATTGAGATTATTAAAGAAAATTCATCAATTACAACTCCTGAAATAGCTAAAGATACGGGGTTGACAATTAAAGGAGTTGAATGGAATCTTACGAAAATGAAGGAAGATGGCTTATTGAAAAGAGTTGGTTCAAAAAAAGGAGGTCATTGGGAGATAATTGAGAAAAAGGAAGAGGATGGAGAAAAAGGTAAGATAGATAATAATAAAAGTTAGAGAAGGTATTAATGTTTGAGAGGTGATAAAGAAAAAAATAAAGAAGGTGAAAATGGAAAAAGAGATAAATCAGAGAAATTATGAAGAAAGGAGTGATGAAATGAATAAAGAAAGGGATATTGGGAAATTTGTAGGGGGAGATATTGGGAAATTTGAAATTGATGATAAGCGGGCTAAGAGTTATATTTTTCTTTACTTTGTTTTCTTAGTTTTCTTTTTTGTGTTTTTGGTTGTTGGGATAGAGATGAATAATAATGGTGATGATTTTTGGAAGATTGGTTCTGATCCGACGATTGGGAAAAGTTTGATTAAGATAACTAATGCGGAGCATCTTGATGGAAATAGGAATTTTGTTGAGAATATTTTTGATGTTGTAAATGAAAGGGATGATTTTTGGGGGTTGATTAATTCTGGAGAGTATGTGCGTGTGTTTTTTGAGAGTAATTTGACTAATAGGAATGATATAAGTATTTATGCGAGGTCTGTTTCGGATTTGGCGGGGATTGAGGTTTATAGAGAGAATGGTGATGGCTTGGTTTCGGTTTTTGGAGGTGTTGGAGATGAGGGATGGTATAGGACGTATTTGAGTTCGTTGGTTGAGGGAGAGAGTTATGATGTTTTTGATTTGAAGGTTATTAAGGGGGATATTGAATTTGATTATATTGTTGATCCGAGTCCTCTGTTTGGGGATGCGGATTGTGATGTTGGGTTTGTGAGTGATAAATTGTGTATGGGAAATGAGAATGGATAAACAGGAATTAGAATTTATTTTACAGGAAGGAGAGGGATTTAAGATTGAGTTTAAAGAGAGATTAAGCAATGTTGATAAAGAGATTGTTGCTTTTGCTAATGCTTCTGGAGGGAGAGTATTTTTAGGAGTTAATGATGAGAGTGAAGTGATAGGAATTAAAATTACTAATAAGTTAAAATCAGAGGTTCAAAGTATAGCGAGGAATTGTGATCCTTCAATTGAGATTAAATTGGAAAGATATGAGGAGATTTTGATTGTTGAAGTAAAAGAAGGCAAAGATAAGCCTTATAGATGCAAGGAAGGATTTTATATGAGACAAGGTGCAAATTCTCAGAAGATGAGCAGGGATGAGATTGTTGAGATGATTGTTGGAGTAGGAAAAATAAGATTTGATGAGTTAATAAATAAGGATTTTGAGTTTCCTAAGGATTTTGATGAAGAAAGATTTAGGCTATTTCTTAAGGAAAATAATCTTTCTACCGATTTGGATACCAAAGATATACTAATAAATTTAGGATTAGCAATTAGAAAAGATAAAAAATTACTTATTAACAATGCAGGGACTTTGTTATTTGGCAAGAAACCTCAGAAGTTCTTTTTACATGCTTATCTTGATTGTGTTTTATTTAAGGGAAAAGAAAAATCTGAAATAATAGATCGTAAAACTTTTCGTTCAGACTTGCTTGATCAGTTACTATCAACAAAAGATTTTATAAAAAGGCATTTGAATTTAAGATATGAATTTAAAGATTTTGAAAGAGAGGATAAATATGAAATCCCCCTAAGGGCAATAGAAGAGGCTTTAGTAAATGCTTTGATGCATAGAGATTATTTTTTCAAAGGAGCAAATATTAGTTTGTTTATTTTCGATGATAGAGTAGAGATAGTAAGTCCTGGAGGATTGCCTAAAGGTTTGGATAAAGAGGATTTTGGAAAGTTATCGGTGAGGAGAAATCAGATAGTGGCGGACATTTTTTCAAAAACACCTTATGTTGAGCAGACAGGCTCAGGCATTAAAAGAATGAGGTTGCTAATGAAAAAAGCGAAATTACTGCCCCCGAAATTTAAATTTACAAGTTTTTTTAAGGTTACATTTAAGAGACCTGCTACCCCCCAAGCTACCCCCCAAGCTACCCCCCAAGATGGTTTAACAGAATTGGAGATAAAAATCTTAGATATAATAAGTAAAAATAAGAAGGTATCCAGGAAAAATATTTCTGAAATGATCAATATTAAGGAAGATACAGTTAAAGAATACTTAAAAAAACTTAAAGAAAAAGAAGTATTAAGAAGAGTTGGAGAAACTAGTGCCGGTTATTGGGAGGTGATAGGGGGAAAGAAAGTAATAGGTAAGAATAAAAGTTAGAGATGTTTTATTAAGAAATAAAAAGAGGATTAAGGGTGATAAAAAATGGAAAAAGAGACGAACCAGAGATGTTATGAAAAAGGAAGTGATGAAATGAAGAAAGAGGGAAATATTGGAAAATCTGTAGGTGATGATAAGCGGGCTAAGAGTTATATTTTTCTTTATTTTGTGTTTTTGGTTTTCTTTTTTATGGTTTTGGTTTTAATTTTTGGAGCTCCTTTGGTTGATTTTGTTGTGCCAACTCCTGGGAATAATACTAATACTGCTAATAGTTCTATTGTTTTTAATACTTCTATTACTGAAGTTAATTTAACTAGTATTGTTTGGAATTGGAATGGTGTGAATTATACGTTGTTTAATGATAGCTTGATTTTATTTTATAATTTTAATAATGTAAGTGCACTAGGGGAAAATGATACACATGTGTTTGATTTGAGTTCTTATAAAAAAAATGGGACTTGGAATGGGAGTTTAACGGGAGGATTTGGCTTTAATTTTAGTGATGGTCGTTATGGAGGTAGTTTTGAGTTTGATGGGAAGGATGATTATGTTCAGACTACTGGTACTGGGAGTTATAATTCTAGGGGAGAGTTTGGGTTTCTTTCAAACGACTCTTTTAGTTTAGTTTTATGGTATAAGGGAGAGGAAAATACTGCAGATGGTGAACATGGTCTGATTGGATGGATTAGTGGAGCAGTGTATGGTGCTTTAATGATCAAGAGTAATAGAACTACTTATGCACACTATAATGGGGAGTGGATTTATGATTTAAATTCGACAACTCTTATGAATGATGGTATTTGGCATCAGATAGTTTATGTGAATAATGATGGTAATGGTAGTCTGTATATAGATGGTATCAGAGAAGTTTCTAACAGGTCTTCAACTATTGAGGGAGGGTATTTTTATCAACCAAAACATATTGGAGGTACAATTACTGGTTATATTAATGGTTCTATTGATGACGTTATGATCTGGAATAGGAGTTTAGGAGCCGGGGAAGTTTATCAACTCTATGCTTCTTCGATAACAAAATATGATACGGATAAATGGTCTTTACTTGTTAATCAAAGTAAGAACGCTAGTGATTTGCTTGATGAATCTCTTAATACCTATCAAACTTTTGTTACTAATGGTAGTGATGATCTGAATTTTTCGGGGATAAGGTCGATTACTGCGAATTCTATACGTCCTTTGATTGATTTTGTTGCGCCTACTCCGGCGAATAATACAAGGACGACTAATACTTCGTTAGTGTTTAATGTTTCGATTACTGAGGCTAATTTGAAAGAAGTTAAGTGGAATTTTAATGGGACGAATTATACGATTTATAATGATAGTTTGGTTTTGATGATGAATTTTGATAATGTTAGTGCTTTGGGGGAGAATGATACGTTGGTGGTGGATGTTAGTGGGGGTGGGAATAATGGGACGATGCAATCTATGGAGGTAGCAGATCGTGTTGCGGGGAAATATAATTTGGGATTAAATATGGATGCAGGTGGTGAAAAAGTTAGAATAGATATGGGTTTGACTTCTACTATAACAATTGCTGCTTGGGCACAATTGGATACCTTAGGAGATATGCTTTGGACTATTGATGATGATGACAGCGGCCCTGATCTTTGGTTTCATACAAATGGAAATATCTATTTGAATATTTGGGATAGTGATGCTAATCCTTTTTGTGCTCAACCTGCGAATGTTGATCAGTGGCATTATTATGTTACAGTTATAGAATCAGGTAATACTAATTTGTATGT
>NZDU01000029.1 GCA_002688875.1 Candidatus Pacearchaeota archaeon
CCTTCTAATAAAGGTGTATCAGGTTCCCATCCAGTTAATGTTTTTATTAAAGTGTTATCACTTGAACGTTTCCAACATCCTGTTGGTTCTGTAGGCTGATATACTTTTTCTAAATTTTTGCCACTAATTTTTAATAGCATATCTGCAACTTCAGTCATAGTTACTGCTTCACTTGATCCAATATTAACAGGTTCATTAATATTCTTTTCAATTAATAAATCTAAACCTTTCATTAAATCATCAATATAACAAAAAGATCTTACTTGTGAACCATCACCCCATATTTTTAATTCTTTGTCATTCTCAAGTATTTTTTTGCACATGGCACCAATAACTTTAGAGTTATAATCTAAAGATAAACCAGGTCCATATATAGCATGAAAGACTGGTGTTGAGTATGGCATACCTGTTTCTTTGCCGTAGTTTTGCACCATTAATAATCCATACAACTTATCCCATCCATATCCTTTATCACAGTTAGCAGGAAAGATCATTTTTTCGTTCAATGGTGTTAAAGGTTTATCATATGTTTGGAAATCTACATTATAAATTAAAGCAGAACTTGGGTATATGAAATAGGATTTATTTTTTACAGCAAAGTCTAAAGCATTTATTGTTTGAAGTGCGTTACTTCTCATAGTACTCATTTGTGTTGTACCTTGTGTTTTTGAATTAGCCACGTCTGCACCAAAATGATATATTCTATCAAAATCGTTTTCAATTGTTAATGGATCTTCCATATCATGGGGTATTAGTTTACATAATATTTCCCTACCACCTACTAATGATTTTCCTCGGTCTATGCCCCATACATCATGTCCTTGTTTTAATAAATGCTTTACAAGATTACTTCCTATAAAACCTTGACAACCTGTTATTAATATTTTCATAATTACTCCTTTAATCCTTCCCAATATGGATGTTTATGCTTTACAGTAAGATCTCGCTTATGTGATGTCATCTGTGTTTACTACTGCTACTTTTCTCATATTAATTTTCTCATCTCCGTAAACATTCTAAATATACCTTCTTTGCAATCTAAATTTCCATGATTGCCAACCATAAATCCATTTTCATGAAGATCATTAGCACCATCATAATTTCTATTTGCATTAGGTACACACATACTACCTAAACGATTCATAACAGGTTGACGCATCATGTTTTGTGTACCTATAGGTCTTGATTGTATACCAGCACTAGTTAAATGATTAATAACCATTTCACGTTGACCTTTTAGTACTCCTTGTAATACAAGTCCAAAAGTAAACCAACTTGACCGTTCATGTTCTGTTTGCATACGTGCCCATGGTTGATTACCAAATAGTTCTTCAAAATATTTTTTGTTTTGTTCTCTTGTCCAGAGAAGTTTAGGAAACTTTTTAAGTTGTTCAGAACCTACAGCACCACTCATCTCTAATGGTCTTACACAATAACCAGGTGTAACAAATGTGAAACTATCATAGAATGGATCGCCTGTACGTTTATATAATTCTGTACCTTCTACTGGTAAGTCTCTACACCATCCATGTGCTCGTAATGATCTCATATAATGTGCATCTTCTTCGTTTGGTGTTAAAATCATGCCACCTTCCATTGTTTGTATATGGTGTGAGAAGAAAAACGAAAATGTTCCTGCTAAACCTAACGTACCACAGTAACGATTATTCCATTTTGCACCCATTGATTCACAGTTATCTTCTAACAATATTAGTTCGTATTTTGCACAAATTTCTTTTATTGCTGTAAAATTACATGGATTACCTAGCATATTCACTGCCAATATTGCTTTAGTATTTGGTGTAATTGCTTCTTCTATTTTTGCAGGATCAATATTAAACGTATTTGGGTCTATATCTACAAAATTTAGTTTCATACCATTTTGTACAATTGGAAAATACGAAGTACTCCAACCTAATGCTGGTACTATTATATCTTTACCACTCCATGCATGACGCCAATTTAATAATGACATCATTATTAAGTTTGCTGATGACCCAGAGTTAGTCATTACAGCATATGGTGACTCAAAGTATTCTGCAAATTCTTTTTCAAATTGCTTAACTTTTGCACCCATAGTGTACATATCAGAGTCAATAACACCCTGTATTGCATCTAGTTCTTCTTTCCCCCATGTCGAGGATGCTAATGGATAAGTCATTTTTGCTCCTTTCTTATCTTAACTGATGGAAAAACACTTGGATCATCCGCAGTTTTACCTTGTAATTTCTTTTGTCCTTTTAAATGATTCATAAATTTTTTTAATGGCGAATATGGTACTGGATCTTTATCATTTAATCCAAGATTTCTATGGTATTGCATTAAATCCATTTGTTTGCAAGACATAAAAGAATCTCTACCACGTGCCATAGTGTATTGATCGGCTTGTTGATCTGGCCATCCCCATAGTTCATCTTTAAGATATATTTCTTCCATTCTATTTGCCCAATCTTTTGCTTTTGGATGCTTTGGATTATGCATATAAAATCCAGTTTCATCTCTAAATCTTGGTCTATCAAAGAATGTACATAATGAATCTGCTGGGCAAATTTCTCTTAGGTAATCTAAATTAGGTGGAGCATGGTATAATGTATCAGCATCTGAATACAGTATTACATCTGCTGTTGAATTTTTTATTCTATGTGTTTGTGCAAACACTTTATGTGAAAATTTAACTCCATTATTTTTCCAAGTATATGAGTTCGTACTTTTTTGCCATCCATGATAAACTGGATCTTGGTGTGCATCAATCCATTCTTTTAGTTGTGGTTGTACTTTGTATAACTCATAGTACATAATGTTATCTTGAATTATTTCTGGTTCTTGTTCTTGCCAATATACGTGAAGTTTACAGTCTTTAGGCCACCACTTAACAAAACTTTCAATCATAAGTTTGCCAACTAAATCATAATAACCTTTATTATAGGTTGTTGCTATTTCTACTACTCTATCCATTTTGTCTAGTTTTCCAGTAATCATGTTTAAGATTATCAAGTCCTTTTCCTTTAAAGTCAGTCGTTTTTGAATGACCTTGTTCTTTTCTTGCAAATCCTTTAAGATGATCTAAAAACGTTCCAAGTTTTGTATTAACAAAAGGATGTGATTTACCAAATCCTCCGTGGTATGCGTTTAAATCAAATTGCTTACAATCTAAAAATGATTGTCGTCCCCAATACATTGTATAACAATCCACTTGTTGAGCAAGTCCCCAAAGTTCATCTTTAATATAAATTTCTTCTAGCCTATTTGCCCATGCTTTTGCTTTAGGATGTGCTGAATTATGAAAGTAATATCCAGTTTCATCATAATGTTTTTCACGTCCTAAGAAAGAACATAAATTATCTTCAGGTAAAATTTCGTCAATGTAATTCATATCTGGTGTGTCAAATGTAAATGTATCTGCATCTAAATATAAAATTCTATCTGATGTTGTGTTTTTTAGTCTATGTGTTTGTGCAAATACTTTGTAAGAAAATTTTACACCATCATTTTTCCAAACCCATTTTTGTCTATCTTCACGCCAACCATTTTTCTTTGGATCATCTTTGTTTCGTTTTACAAATTTTACCAACTCTGGTTGTGATTCTAACAAGTTAACGTATTTTACATTGTCTGCAAATATTTCTGGTTCTTGTTCTTCCCAATATGCGTACAATGTAACATCTTTAGGCCAGAACTTTATAAAAGTTTCTATCATTTTCTTACCACAGATGTCGTAATATTTCTTATTATATGTTGTTGCTATTTCTAATGTTCTAGTCATTTTACTACTTATTTTTCCCTTATTTTCATATTATATTTTGTCGCCCATGTGTTTATAAAATCAAAATCTTTTTCATCTGGATATGCCCAACCTAGTTTTTTCATGTTTATTATTTCGTCTGATAATATATCTTTGTATGATATTCTTGCAATCATTTTGGTTATATTATTTTTTTCGCTATTAGAAGAGAAAGGAAATCCAATTTTATATTTGCTGTTTATTGACATACAGTATGTCATAAATCGTTTAGTGGCCATAGGAAATCTTGATTCTATTCCGTGTGCCATAGCGAATTTATCAGTTCTAGGAAAAAACATTTCAGAGGCCTGGCCGTATGTATCAATCATCATATGTGATGATACAATGTCATCTGGATTAAAAATTGTTTCCGGAAATGTATTCCCAATTAGTTCGTCTAGTAAGTCATTTTTATTATATTTTGAATCAACTGTAAATAAATTAACAAAACTATGTCTATAATTTAACCAATAGTCTATTAATTGTCGTTGTGTAGTTCTTTTTTTTAATTTGTTTCTAGTATCAAAATATTCAATATAACCACATAACATTTCATCGCCCATATCACCAGCCAGTGATATAACAATTCCGTTATCAGATAATGTTTTATATGTGTGATATACCATAGGTAAAGACATAGTGTACTCTGGTTGTTCTATACTATAGATTGCATCACCCCAATAATCATTAAATGTTTTTGACTCAATACTAATTTCTCGATGATTAAAATTATATTTTGTTGCAAATTTCGATGCCATTTTTGCATCAGGACCTGATGTTGTAAATGTTGAAATTGAAGATTTAATTTTACTTAATTCGTGTGCAATTATACTTGAATCAAGTCCTCCACTTAATAATATTCCTATAGTTCTTTGTCCTATAGAACACATTTTAACAGCAATATTCATCTCATTACAAAATTCTTCTTTGTTAAATTTTTTTGTTGAAGATGGTTGTATAATATTTCTTTGTATAGAAAATGATTTGGTTGTAAGATTATATTCTAAAGTTTCACCACTTAATAGTTTTTTTATACCTTTAAAAAGAGTATTTTTAGTTAAATTAATTCCAGTATATGATAAGCAAAATAATGCCATATCATCAACTTCTTTTGTTTCATTTACTTTTTCTAACATACCTTTTATTTCAGAACCAAAAACTAATCCTTCATTTATTTCTGCATAGTATAATGGTTTAATTCCTGCATGATCTCTACTAATGGTTAATTTATTTTTATCTTTTTCATAGTATGCTAGTCCGTGCATCGAATCAATATGTTCAAGAAATGCTATTCCATAAGTGTCAAGTCCCCATGCTAACAGTTCAGTATCGCACGTTGTAGTTGGAATAAAATTTTTATACTTTTCTAACAGTTCATAATAGTTGAATATTTCTCCATTGTAGATTAACACATTACCACGTGGTGTTATCCAAGGTTGTTTTGAATGTGTAGGACTATCTGTAATTGCTAATAAATTATGTCCAAGTGTAATATTATTGTTACTCCATACACCTTCACCATCTGGACCTCTATGTTTACAAATTTTAATAAACTGATGTATAAAATTTTCGTCTTTAGTTGTTATGCCGTATATGCCACACATATTAGTACTTGTGATTTTTGATTAGTTCTTCAACTTTTGGTTTGAGATGTTGCCAAGCTAATCCTTGTTCAATTTCTTGTTGACTCCACATTGCATATCCTAAATTGTTTAGCCATTGAGTACGATCTGGTTTTTGTGGACTGTTTATTGTTTCAAAATTATGATTAGCAACCTCCCAACTTAATGCTTTATCATCAGTATTGAATACTGGTATTCCATATACAGCGGCATCAACACCAGCAGTTGAGTTATGAGTAACCATTGCCCATGCGTTGTCTAAATCTTGTTGAAAACTCATTTTATAATTGTCTTTTTGTTCTGATGTACCTTTAACTTCATGGCCATCCATTTTTGGTCGTACCCAAATATTTTGTAAACGTTGTTGTAATTGAGGTACAATGTTCATGTGATTTGGATGTGGACGTATTCTTATTTCTCTGTCTGTATGTTTTCTGATTTCTGTTATTATCCTACTTGCCCATTCAACAGGATCCATGCCGTCCATGGACCAATTGTCTTTTGGTTGTGTGCAAATTAAAATATGTTTGCCATCTGTACGCCATGGTTTTACGTTGATGTTAAAAACTTTTTGTATTTTTTCAAATCTGTCTGCAGGACAATTTTCATTATTGAAATCTCCATTACGCATTGGAGAATTTATGCCACATCTAAAGTGAGCATTGTCTCTGTGTCCAATATTTCCAAACGCATTAAACACACCACCATCAAAATTAATTGTAACTCCGCCCATGCGTTCTTGAAACTTTCTTACTAGTCTACGTCTACCTTTGGTATGACCAGTTTGTGTATCGCCACCATATCCAAATATCACACTTACTGGTGTTGATGCATCCATTTCGCCGTTAACAATTTTAGGATTAACTGCTTGAGTAATCATTGTAGCAGTATCGCCTTGTAATTCAATACCTTGTTTCCAACTGTGTAATAGGTCGTAGGATATACCACTCTTACGATCTTTGACTGTGCGTTGAAATATTTCTACATGAACATTCATAATATGCTACTATATATTATTATGTCTACACCTGAATTTTTATTACCCGATGTTGATCGTAGCAAACGAAGAGCAGTAACAACAGCATTTACAAACATGGCGAAAGCATTTGGCAAAGAACCATGGCCATATGAAAAGTATGTTAAAGATGGCATTCCTAATCATGCTGTGACATGGGGAATACTACGTGGATCTGATTTGATGTATCGTGAGGCACAAGCCAAAGGAAAAACGTTTTACTATGTTGACCATGCTTATATTGATAGTGGGCATGATAGGCTGAATAAACGTAACAAAGCAGTAGGTAAAGAAGAAGTTACTTGGTATAGGATTATTAAAAATGACCATCAAATTAAACATTGGGGCATGGATATCTCAGATGTTAATGACAGTGATAGATTAGAAAAATATTTTGATATTAAAATACAACCTTTTAGAACTACAGGAGATATAATTTTAATACTACCACCTACTCATGCAATTAAAACTTTTTTTAAAGTAGAAAATTGGACAGAAAGAATGTTAGAAAAGTACAAAGGAGAAAATTGTATAGTAAGAGAAAAACCATATAATCCTCGTATGCAAATTACAGAAAAAGGATATATGGATAAAATTGATGAACCTACAGACAATTCAGCAGGGCCTTTAACAGAAGTTTTAGAAAAAACTAAAAAGGTTGTTACATATAATTCTAATACACTTGTGAATGCACTTCTAGATGGTATAAAAGTAGAAGCAAGTGATAATTCATGTTTGTCAATATATGATTGTGATCGTATGTTATGGCTTAAATATCTTGCACATTGTCAATATAATTCTCATGAGCTTGATAGTGGTGAGTGGTTTGATTGTTGCAATCTTTGGCAATAGATTGTAAAATTTTATTATGACAATAGCAGTAATAACGACATTTCCAGAAAAAAGTTATAAAGTTTATGGCGAAAGAATGATTGATAGTTTTGTCGCCCACTGGTCTCGTAATATTATCCTCCATGTGTATTACGAAGGATCGTGCCCTCCCGATAAGGGCGATAGGGTCAAGTATGTTGACTTACACCAAGCATCACCTGACCTTGTCGCTTTTAAAAACAAATACAAAAATGATCCTGTTGCCAATGGAGAAACTAACGAGATACCAGGTGGTGTAAGACGATTACCAGAAGCAGGTAAAAATGACAAAGGTAAAGAATCATACTTGTGGGATTCTGTTCGTTTTGCTCATAAAACATTTTGTGTTGATCATGCATTGAAAACAATAGATGCTGATATGGTGTTGTGGTTAGACGCTGACACTTATACATTTGCAGATGTGCCAGAAAGTTTTGTAAGAAATACTTTGCCTGAAGATAAAATGACTTGTTATTTGGGCAGAGGTGGTATGTATCCAGAATGTGGATGGGTAGGATACAACAAGAAGCATCCAAAGTTGATGGATTTTATGAATACATGGACTGACCTGTACACCAAAGACACAATCTTTAATGAACTTGAATGGCATGATAGTTACATATGGTATCAAATATTATTAAGAATGAATAAAGATCTTGGACATGATTTAGGTGCAGGTGCTGGACATAATGGGCAACATATTTTTGTTAATAGTGATTTAGGTCAGTACATTGATCACATGAAAGGTAAACGTAAAATTAAAGGACGTAGTTCTAAGTCAGACTTAAGAGCAAATCGTAAAGAACATTATTGGCAAAATTTAGACAAAACAAGTATCAAATTAGATTTAAATACACAGAGAGAAATTATTAGCAAAGTTGCTAAAGGTACACAAGGAAATTAAATGTATGCCATTACACCTTTATTGTCCACCTAACACACAATCTAAAGCATATCTTGTGATTGACAATGTGCGTAAAGGTTGGTCTGAAACTATTGATATAAAAAATTATGCTCGTACAGATGGTCCTTCATTGTTCTGGGGGTTTGTAGGTGAAAACTTTGCATTAATAAAAGATTTAGAACGCAGAGGTAAAGATTATTATTTTGCTGATATGCCATACTTTGGTAGATGGAATGGTGATAATAATGCTGAACATTATTGGCGTATCTCAAAAAATGAATTACATCCGACTGTGCATTATCATAGAAGTCCAGATAGGTTTGATAAATTTAAGATAAAAATTGATGAATGGAAAAATAATGGCAAACATATTTTAGTATGTCCATCTTCACCTACTATGAACAAGTATTATGATCATCCAAATTGGACTCAAGACACAGTTGCAAAATTACAACAATATACAGATAGACCAATTATTGTTAGAGAGAAACCTAGGGCAAGTGGAACAAGTGGTCCACGTGCAATTGAATTAGGTGGACTAAAACCATTTGTAGAACAAGTCAAAGATGCGTGGGCGGTAGTTACATCTGTTAGTATGTGTGCCATAGAAGCAGTATGCATGGGCATTCCTGTTTACACATCAAAATATTCTCCTATTCATCAATTAGGGCATCATGATTTAAGTAAAATCGAATCACCTATATATCCATCTAGAGAACCAATTTTACATAGTTTGGCTTATTGTCAATTTACACCTGAAGAATTTGCTAACGGAACTGCAAAAAAAATTTTAGAACCTTATAAATGACTTGGGCAAGTTTAGGATTATATTTGTGGTTGTTTGTATATCCAATGGGACAACCAATGAACGAGACTGCTATATTTGATCGTACATGGTGGACATTTGATAATATGTCTGATTGTGAAGATTGGGCAGATAACACAGATTNNATNTATCGTTGGTTATACAACCATCCTGATTATGATTGGATTTTTGCAATGTGCTTTGATGCTAATAATAAAGGTGAAAGAACTTATATTTTACCAATCTATAGTGTAAATTCAGGTGATCAACCAAACGAGGCTTTTAATTTTATTTCTGAATTTGAACGTGCAATGGTTGAAAGAGTTATACCTGAATCATTTAATATACCTATCGACCAAATACCTAAGAAAAAAGTTATTGTTAAATCTGATTTAGATAATTAATTTTCTTGTACACGCCACATTTGGCCGTGTCCACGTGCAAATTCTCCAATAATATTTACACTTCGTCGCCACTGTGTTGGGTTTATACGTTTCGATACANTATGGATTGCGTGTTGTACATTGCAAAACATTACAAAAGTATTTCTTTTATATGGTGCTGTTGTTACAACATCACCAACATTTTTATCATATACTTGTCGTCCTGCTTTTTTATCTACTTCGTGTATCGTTTCTTTTTGTTCATGAACTTGAAATTCACCACCTGTACCTGTGTCATCTTCGTGTGGCATATACAATAGTCCAGCATATATCTCCATTGGATTGTCTAAATGTGGAGTTCTTGTAGTTTTTTCTGTAATAGGTTTGTGCATTACAAGTTGACAATCTGTCCATAAATGTNTATCTTTNGNTGCCCAACCTCTAGCACCTAGATCATTTTCTGTAAATTTTTGATGTAATTTACTAGGAATCCATGGTTCAAATAGTCTATTTACATTGTTAAACCACTCAGCAGAAGTGTGATATCGTGTAAATTCACGCCATATTTCCGGTTTAAACGTCTCCTGTAGCAGTTTATCTGCTTTATACCTATAACATATACCCTCATCAAATGGTTCTGTTGATAATACAGCATTCTCTGGAAAGGTACGTTCTAATTCTTCGTATATGTCCCATGGTAGAGCATCTTCTATTAATATATGTGGATATGGGGTTGTATGTACTATGGGTCCTTTTTGTAGTAAATTATATTTGCTCATTAGTATTGATTTGCTATATCCTGCATAAATGTTTTTGCACCCAATTGTTTTAATAAAGTATCTGGATCAGTACTTTCATATGGGTCTTCGTCAGCACCAGTATCATTTCTTCCAGGTTCTTCATTCCATTTTTCAACAACACCATTGTTACATACCATCGAATATCGCCAACTTCTTTCACCAAATCCAAGATGATCTTTGCTTATTAGCATACCCATTTGTTTTGTAAATGATCCATTACCATCTGGAATCATTTTTACATTTTTAATTCCTTGGTTTTTTGCCCAAGCATTCATTACAAATGAATCATTTACTGAAATACAATATACTTCATCTACAAAAGATCTTAATTTCTCATAGTTTTCTTCATAAGCAGGTAATTGTTTTTCAGAGCAAGTTGGTGTAAATGCACCTGGTAATGAAAATACTGCTACACGTCTATCATACTCAATTCCACTTAGATTAAACATATCGTCAGTAGTAAGATCAGTCCAACCAAATGCACCATTTTCATCTTCTGCTCTAACTTTAAAAGTTACGTTAGGAACTTTAATGCCTTTTCTCATTTTTTCTTCTCCTTAATCTCTCCACCAATCTTCAAATGGAAAAACCACCCAACATGGATTTTCCTTTTTGTTTATTGTAATGCCATAATAATCAACTGTAAACACTTTATTTACATTTTGAACTAAGGCACACGTCTTTATTTTTACTTTAGGATATGCTTTTGATATATCATTATATATTTTTTTAAATGTGTCACCTTCATCACAAATGTCATCAACAATTATTATGTTTTTATGCCACATTAATTGCCAATGACTAGGCAATTTCCAATCAGTTTCCCAATTGGGATGATCGCGTAATGATCCTTTAAAAGGAATAAATGGTGTATCATAATAATGACTTAACATTACACCTATTGGTAATCCACCTCTGCTAACCCCAATAATAACACCAGGTAAAAAATGGTCTTTGGTTATTTGTCGTATAATATCGTTTTGTAGTCTTAATTGTTCTTTGTATGAGATTACAAGTTTTTCAGTCATTTTATGTCTGCGTCTTCCATACCTGCTACTCGTAATTTAGTAATGTTTGTAATTTGCCATTGTTTTTGGTCTAAACCTTTAAGTATGCCTAACCATCTATTACGTAGCAATGCCCACATATTAACTAATGCTTCATAATTACAAACTTCATCCTCACCATCAACATATTTTTCTACATCACGTGATGACAAGGCACGTTGATAATTTTCTAAATATTTTTTATAATGTTTAGTTCGTAGTTTGCGTAATTCTCGATTAAGATGAGTTANAACTGCTTCAATTTCTTGTAGTTGATTAAATCGTTGTTCAACNATNCCTGGNAAAGTTGAAGCGGCCNTTTCNAATCNTCCATNAAGACNAACTTCTTTTCTTGCTTNTNTTAATTCNNTTTCGTAGTANGTAATTGCGTNTGGTATGTTTGATACAGANTTAACTATTTCGNTAAACCAATTAGTGCCATTCATTGTCTTCTTCCTCATCGTCATCGTCTGTGTATTCTTCTAACACGTTATCAATAGCATGAAATAAAACATCATCGTCTACTTCTTTTTTTAATTGCATTAATGTTTCTTCATTTACACCACTTTCGATTAGGAAGTTAACAAATTTCATAGCCACTTCAGGTTTCTCTTTTGGAATTTTATTTTCAAAAATGCTCCAAAGTTCTGCTATACCATCTGCTNCAATATTATCCAAAACTATTCTCCTTTTTTGGTCATTTTACTTACCTTTAAAGGATCCTTTTCTGTAGTTTTCTTAACTACATTAATTTCGGATATTTCCTTCATAATCAGTTCAAGTTTATCTCCTGTCCATTGTTTACGAAAATCTAAATGCTCTNCANNTTTACTATCAATNTATTTTAAACGATTTCCTTGTTGTGTTAACAAACCTTTTTTCTCAAACAAGTCAACTAATCCACTATATGGNTCCATACCAGTTTCATAAGGTATNTTAACTTGTACNGCTTCAAATGGTTTAGNATANCTAGTTTTCATAACTTTACAAGCCGCTCTAATACCACGAATATCTGTAATTTTATTACCTGCTTCGTCTTCTTTTAATTTTAATTTTTTTATTGCAATTACAATTGAACTTGCATAGATAAATCCTGCTCCACCTGATATTTTATCATCNGGNTCAAACATATCTTGTGATGCATANGTATGNTTAGTTGCTACCATACCAATGTTATGAGCACCAATCATATTAACTGTATTGCGTACAAGTGCTGTAAGTGCCTTAGGTTTTCTACCTAAATCACCNTTCATATCACCTTTGTCNAANTGATCAACATCAGTNGGTGTTAATAACATACCCAAACTGTCAATTACAAATAGTATTTTGGGTTTTTCTTCTGCATCAGTATAATCCGCCTTATAACTTTTCATAAATGTGCTTATAGTTCTTGCAACATCATCGACCATACTTAATGATAATTTTAATAATTTTTCTGGTGACGTATCAACACCAAGTGCTCGTAACCATTTTTCATCAAGTGCATTTTCTGAATCTATTAATACAACAAAAATACCTTTCTTTTGTGCATTACGAACAATATTTCCTGATGCAATGTATGATTTACCAGATGCAGGCTCACCAGCAAAAACTGTTACTTTACCTAATGGTATGCCCTTGTAAAAATCACCAGACACCAAATAGTTTAAAGCATAATTTCCAGTTGATATCCAGTCTGTGGGATCGTTAAAACCGATCCCCAGACCATCAATACTTTTAGTGATATCTTTTCGAAACTTTGAAATATCAAATGGTTTAACCATATTATTTCTTTTGTCTCGCTCTAATCATAGCCAGTATTTCTTCTGCTTTATTTTCCGTTGCTGGTTTAGTAGCAGGTTCTGGAGCAGGTTCAAGTACTGGTTTACCATTTACTTCTCCTTTATGCAATGCCTGTACCGCTGGTGCTGGTTGTGGTGCAGTTGCAACTGGGTCACCTGTTTTTTGTGCCATGCCAGCCGGTCTAAAATATTGACTCCATTTATCTGGATCATATGGTTGACCATCTACAGATGCTTCAAACATTTGCTTCATTACTTTTTGCTCTACTTCACCTGGTTTCTTTGGTAAAAAGTCACCTAAGTTGTGCAATCCGTGTGTATCAATTGCTTGTTTTTGATCACCTGTTAATGCTGATTCTTTTCTAGACCATTTAGATGTTGAATAATCAGCATAACCACCTTTAGAAGTTTTATTAATTCTAAAGTCTACACCTTTATCATAGTCAGTTGGCAAGTTTTCCATTTCTGGATCTAACAATGCACCTCTAATAATGTTAAAGATTTGTGGTCCAATTATAAATCGTCTAATTGGGTTCTCTGGTTTGGTTTCTTCTGCTAATGGGGATTCGTTTACAAATCCTTGGAAAATATAAGAACGTTTCTTCCAATATTTTCTACCCATGTCTTCTAATGATTTGTCTTTAAACCATTGTCTTACTTCTGCAAGTATTGAACACGGATCTCCCCACATTTCCATACAAGGTACTTGTACTTGTACAGATCCTGTAGATTCACCTTTTACACTATTAAACGGTAATTTGATCATTGCTCTTTCCACCCAGAAAAAAGTGTTGTTTGAATCTTTATCTGGTAAAAATCGTAGAACAGCCTCTGTGCCTTCTGCGATATTCCAATGTGGGTAAATTGCGTTGTCACCTACAAATCCTGTAGATGTTCTTGTATCTTGTGCTTTTAGTTTAGCACGAATTTCTGCTAATGTTGCCATAGTTGAGCCTCCTTATTGCCTGTTTAGCCTATTAGTAATATATTAATATAATACTATATTGTAGTTATAAGGTCAACTATTTTTTTTCTTTTTTATAAAGATATGGTTCTTTGGCGTTTTTGGGTTTTTTTGAACCTAATCCAATTTTATATTTTCTATCATCATCTTTGTAT
>NZDU01000030.1 GCA_002688875.1 Candidatus Pacearchaeota archaeon
AAAAGATTTGAGGAAGGGAAAGGATAAAATGGGTGGAGATGATCTGAAAATTGAAGCAGTGATATTTGATATTGGAGGGGTGTTGAGACTTCATCAAGGAATTGTTTTTAGGAATGAACATTTGTCAGGGATTCATGAGTATGTGGCTAAAAGATTGAAGGTTGAGGTGGATGACTGGTTTGATATGGTGCATTCTTATGCAGATGATGTTTGTGTGGGTAAGATGAAACGTGGGGAGTTTATGTCTTTGGTTTCTAAGAATGCTAGTTTTAATGCAAGTGATTTGGAAAAGGCTTTTAAAATGGCCTATAGTAAGTTGAGAAAAAGGAATTCTGAGTTGTATAGGTTTGCTCGTAATTTGAAGAAAAAGGGATTTGTTGTGGGTGTTTTGTCGAATCAATGGAATGTTACTAAGCCTTTTGAGGCTCCGGATAAGGATATGAGGGGTTTTGATCCGGTGATAATAAGTTGTGATGTTGGGTTGCAGAAACCGGATAAGAAGATTTATAGATTGTTGTTTGAGATGGTTAAAAAGATTAATGGAGGGATTAAAAAGTCGGAGATTGTTTTTATTGATAATATGGCAGGGAATATTGAGGCTGCGGAGAGGTTTGGGATTAAAGGGATTTTGTTTGAGAGTAATGAGCAGGTGATTGGGGAGTTGGATGGGATGGGGGTTGGAGTTTAGTCATAATAATCTTTAAATACGAAAAATTATATTTAATATTGGTGATAAGATGCAATTGTTATTTGAGGAAGTTTTTAGGAAGATATATGGGTTGAGTACTGATAAGTCTCCGGTGACGTTGAAGATAATTATTAGGTTGGTTTTGTTTTTGTTGGTTGTGGGAGTTTTTGGATTGTGTTTGTATTTGTTGGTTACTAAAAGATATATTGTTTTTGTGGTTGTGCTTGGGCTTGTTATGATTGGAGAGATTGCGCATTATTTGAGGAAGAATCGGGAGAAGGCTATGGTGGGTAAGTTGAATCAGAAAAAGGGAGAGAAGAAGAAAGTTAAGGAGATAGTTGGTCCTACTGTTGCTAAGAATAGGAGTTTGTTGGGGACTAAGAAGGTTAAGAATGATAAGTTGTTGAAGATTAGTGGGAGTAAGAATGAAGGGTTGTTGGGGAAGAGTGTTAAGAATAACAGATTGTTGAAGAAATAATTATTTATTCTGTCTTATTATTTTAACTATTATTATAAATACTGAGACTGATAAGCCAAACATTGTTAGTATCATATCGATTGTGTCTAATGCCCCTAAATATATTGATTTCATGAACAAGAACGAGATTATTAAAAAGTTGATTAGAGTTCCGATCCAATCTACTATTAGATCCTTGTTCATGTTGAAAGAATGAATCTGATTATCCCAAATATTATGGCTGTAATTGCAAATATACCTAGAATGATAGCTATGTAATTCAGAATATCATTGAGCCTCTTTTTCATAATCTGTTAAGTAATTATAAATATAAAAATCTTGTTATTTCTTAAATTTATTATTGACATAGTCGACGAGTTTTTTTCCTGTTAGTTGTATTGTTGCGGCTCCAGTTCTCATGAAGAATTCTTCGATTTTGTGGAAGGTTATGAAGACCGGGCTTCCAGCTTTTTGGCAGTCGACTTTTAGGATGTTTTTTTCTTCTATTTGGATTAGTTCGAAGTGCATGTAGGGTAGGTTCTGGTTTCCGATGTATTCTTTTATTAGATTTGTGAAATGTAGGTTGAATTTGTCGCTTGATTGGAAATGGTCGCGTTCTATTCCTAGGATTGAACCTGTGTCGGCTACTCCGATGAGTAGAGTCCCTCCCTCGGTGTTTAGGAAAGCGGCTATGGTTTTTAGGACTGTTTGTTCTATTCTCTTGTCTGGTTCTCCAGTATGTAAGTTGGTTCTTAAAGTTGATTTGAATTCTATTTTTTCATTTTCTCCTTTTTTGATTAGATCTATGACCTCTTCTGGAGAGTCGGTACGTTCGATGAATAGTCTTGGGTTTTTGCTTTTGAATCTGTCTACTAGTTTATCTAGTAAGGATATTTTTGCTCCTTTCATGTAGATTAATCCTGAGAGTGAGGCTAAGAGGGCTCCGCCTAGGACAAGAGTTAGGCTTATCATTGCGTAGTTATAATCTCCTATTGCGATTGATTGTCTGAGGAAAAGTTTTAGGTAGAACTTGGCTATTTCGGATAGGGTTCCTAAAGCTAGGGAGATGCTTATTGAGAATAGGATTATTAGAGGGTAGTTTGGTCTTATTCCGGAGTTTTTGTATAGGATTATCATTAATGCGAATCCTACGAATCCTATCGCTATTCCGAAGAAGATTTGTATAACTAGGCCTCGGAGCTCTCCTAAAAATAAGGAGGCTATGATAAAAAAGAAAAGCATGAAGTCGATTTCTCTTGGAAGTTCGATGTTTATTTTTCTTGAAAGTATTGGGATGAAGATTAGTATCAATAGTAAGAGGTTTATGAAGAGTATTCTCCAGAGATGAAAGTAGAGGGAGTAGGCGATGGATATTACGAGGATTATTCTGACTAGGTATGCGAAAGGGGTTTGGACCTTTGCGGCGTTTGCTTTTAGAAACTCTTTTAGGGACATCTTTTATTTGGAAGGGAGGTAAATAGAGGATTTAAGGTTTGTTGTGTTGAGAATGTATTGGGTAGTGTGGGGTGAATGTGGGAAAATGAATGTATTGGATAGGTTTATAAAATTCTGATTTCTTTTAATTATAAGATGGTGATATATTTAGCTGGAGATCATGCAGGGTTTCGTTTGAAGAGGAAGATTATTGATTATTTTATTGGTGAAGGTATTAAATATGATGATTTGGGGCCTTTGGATTATGATGAGAAGGATGATTATCCGGATTATGTTGTGCCTCTTGCTCGGAAGGTTGCTAAAGGTAAGAGGGGTAAGGATTTTGGGATTGCAGTTTGTGGGAGTGGGCAGGGTGAGGCTATTGCGGTGAATAAGATTAGAGGGGTTAGGTGTGCGTTGTATTATGGTGGGCCTGTTAAGATGGTTAAGTTGAGTAAGGAGCATAATGATGCTAATGTGTTGTCGTTGGGGGCTCGGTTTTTGAGTGAGAAGGAGGCGATTAGGGCTGTTGATATCTGGCTTAAGAGTAGGTTTGAAGGTGGTCGGCATCTTAGGAGATTGAAGAAGATAAGTGGGTTGGGAGGGAAGTAGATGCAGAGAATTATCCCTTCGATAATTGCGAAGAATCAGAAAGAGTTTGATGAGAGGTTTGATAAAGTTAAGAATCTAGGGAGTTGGTTTCAGTTGGATGTGATGGATGGAAAGTTTGTTGGAAATAAAAGTTTGAGGTTTGGGCTGAGTTTGGTTAAGGGGAAGAAATATGAAGTTCATTTGATGGTTAAGAATCCGTTGAGATGGGTTAAAGAAAACTGGGATAAGGCAGATAGAGTTGTTTTGCATGTTGAGAGTGATAATGTTTCTGAGGCTGTTGAGTTTGTTAGGAAAAAAAGGAGAAAAGTTGATTTGGCTTTGAATCCTCGGACGCCTATTAGTAAGATTGAAGAATTTGGTAGGATTGATGGAGTGGTTATAATGACTGTTAGCCCTGGGGAATATGGAGGTAGGTTTCTGGATAGTATGGTTAAGAAAGTTAGAGAAGTTAGGAAGAAATATCCTAGATTAAATATTGAGGCTGATGGGAGTGTTAATGAAAGGACTGTTAGGAGATTGTTTAGGGCTGGGGCGAATAGGTTTATTGTTGGTAGTTATTTGCAGAAGAGTGATAATGTTAGGAAAGATATAGATATATTGAAAAAGCTTATTAAGTGATGTTGATTGTCTAATTGGATAGATTTAAAATGGTGAGTGAAGTTAAAAAATTGGCAGAGGCTGCGGACGTTCTTCGTCGTGATTCTTTGGTTATGACTAGTAAGGCTGGAAGTGGGCATCCTACTACATGCATGTCTTGTGCTGAGATAATGGCTTGTTTGTTTTTTGATGAGATGAAGTACGATGTTAAGGATGCTGGGAATGTTGATAATGATGAGTTTGTTTTGAGTAAAGGGCATGCGGCGCCGATTTATTATTCTTGTTTGAAGCATGCTGGGGCTATAGATTATGACCTTAAGAGGCTTCGGGAGTTTGATAGTCCGTTGGAGGGGCATCCGATGCCTAATAGTTTGAAGTGGGCGAAGGTTGGAACTGGTAGTTTGGGGCAGGGGCTTTCGGTTGGATGTGGGATGGCTTTGGCAGGTAAATTTGATAAACGTGGATTTAGAACTTATGTATTGATGGGAGATAGTGAGTTGGCTGAAGGTAGCGTTTATGAGGCGCTTGGATTTGCGGAGTATTATAAGTTGAATAATTTAACGGCTATTGTGGATGTTAATAGGCTGGGTCAGAGTGGCGAGACGATGCATGGGCATGATATTGAAAGGTATGAAAAGATTTTTAGTGGGTTTGGATGGCATGTGCTTAGTGTTGATGGGCATGATGTTAAAGAATTGCTTCGGGCTTTTGGGAAGGCTCGCGAGGTTGAGAAACCTAGTGTGATATTGGCTAAGACGTTTAAGGGCAAGGGAGTTAGTTTTTTGGAAAATAAGGAAGGGTGGCATGGGAAGGCTCTTGATGATGAGAAGCTTGCTGTGGTTTTGAAGGAATTGTCTGGAGAGGTTTTTCCAGAGTTTGAAATTGATAAGCCTAAGACTGTTGTTAGGAAAAAGAAGTTTGAGAGTTTGAAGTTGAATATGTATAATAGGGAAGATGGGTTGATTGCTAGTAGGGAGGCTTATGGGAAGGCTCTTGCTAATTTGGCTTTGAATGATGATAGGATTTTGGCTATTGATGCGGAGACTGGTAACAGTACTTTTTCTGATAAGGTTAAGGAGAAAAGTGCTGGGCAGTTTATTCAATGTTTTATTGCTGAGCAGAACATGATTGGAGTTGCTAGTGGGTTGCATGTTAAGGGGTTTAAGGTTTTTCCATCGACGTTTGCTGCGTTTTTGACTAGGGCTTATGATCAGATTAGGATGGCTAATGTTTCTGGGACTGGGATGACTGTTTGCGGTTCACATGCAGGGGTTTCGATAGGGGCAGATGGGGCGAGTCAGATGGGATTGGAAGATATTGGGATGTTTAGGAGTTTGCTTAATAGTCATGTGTTTTATCCTAGTGATGCAGTTTCGTGTGATAGGATTGTTAATGCTTGTTCTCGGTTGAAGGGAATTAATTATATTAGAACAACTAGGGAGAAGACTCCTGTTCTTTATGGGAATGAGGAGAAGTTTCCTGTTGGAGAGTTTAAGGCTTTGCGTAAAAGTGAGAAGGATGAGGTTGTGTTGGTTGGTTGTGGGATTACGTTGCATGAGTGTTTGAAGGCTCATGATTTGCTTTTGGATAAAGGTGTTAAGAGTGCGGTTGTGGATTTGTATTGTGTTAAGCCGTTTGATCACTCAAGTTTTATTGAGTTTGTTAGGAAGCATGGTTCAAAAGTGGTTGTGGTGGAGGATCATCATTATGAAGGAGGAGTTGGTGAGATGTTGAAAAGTGGGTTGGTTGGTTCGGAGATTGAGGTTAAGCATTTGGCGGTGGGGAAGTTGCCACATTCGGGGATGGCGGAGGAGTTGTTAAGGGATATGGGAATTGATGGTGAGGGGATTGTTAATAGTGTGAGGGGGATGGTTGGGTAGAATGGTGAAGTTGTTTTTAGATAGTGCGATATTAGATGAGATAAAGGCTGTGAAGAAGATTGGGATATTGGATGGAGTGACTACTAATCCTAGTTTGATAAAGAAGTCGGTTGATAAATTGAAGGGAGAAGAGAGTAAAGGAGTTGATATTGAGAGTTATATTAAGGAGATGCTGGAGGTATGTGGGGAACGTCCGGTGAGTCTTGAGGTGATTGGTGTGAGTTTTGAGGAGATGGTTCGAGAGGGGAAGTTGTTGTATGAAAAGTTTGGAAAGTATGGTAATGTTTATGTGAAGATTCCTGTGAATACTTGTATGGAAGAGGAGTGTAGTATGGAAGGTGATGGGATTCGTGCGATTGCGGAATTGTCTAAGAATAATATTCCTGTTAATTGTACTTTGGTTTTTACGCCGGAGCAGGCTTTGCTTGCAGCTAAAGCTGGTGCAAAATTTGTTAGTCCATTTATGGGGAGGGAGGATGATTATATTAGAGAGATGAATCGGATTAAATTTGATAAGACAGATTATTTTCCTGCGAAGGGAATTAAGAAAGGAGAGAAGGTTTTGGATGATGATGGGATTGTTTCTGGAGTGGATTTGGTTGATGGGTGTGTTAAGATATTGAGTAAGAACAGATTTGAATGTGAGGTTTTGGCGGCAAGTATTAGAAGTACTAGGCAATTTAGGGAGGCGGTTAAAGTTGGTGCGGATATTGTGACATTACCTTATGGAGTTTTTATTGAATCGTTGGGGCATGCTAAGACAATTGAGGGAATGAAGAAATTTAGTGAGGATGTGGTTGAGGAGTATGCGGAGTTGTTGAGGGGGAGAAAATGAGTCAGGGTTCTAAAAGAAAAGATAAGATAAGTGAGATGAAGAATTATTATAAGATGCAATCGTTTAATTTGAAGAATATTCCTGATTTGGATATTTGTGTTTTGGGGGCCTTGGAGTTGTTTAATAGAGAGAAGATAAGTGGGATAAAGATTCCGTATAAGAGGCCGTTGGTTGTTGGGAGTGGGAATGCTGAGGCGACAGGAAGGATATTGTTTAATGATGGGGATGCTTTGTTTGCTAGTGAGAGTACATATGAAAATAAGTTGGATAATATTAAGGAAATTGATGGGGTTGTGATTGTTAGTGCTAGTGGTTCGAAACATGCTCCAATTATTGCTAGAGGATCTAGGAAATATAAGAAGAAAATTTCGTTGATGACTAATAATCCTAAATCTGAGACTAAGAAATATATTGAAGATAATAAATTGTCTGAGGAGTATGTTTTTCCGAAACAGAGGGAACCTTATACATATAATACTTCTACGTATTTGGGGATGATTTTGGGTAAGACTAAAGAAGATCCTGGGAATATTTATAATTTTATTAAAAGGGATATTGATAAGATAAGGTTTCCTGATTTTGGTAAGTATGATAAGTTTTTTTTGATTATTCCTCCTGAGTTGAGCATTGGGATTCATAGAATGATTCAGGTTAAGTTTATGGAGCTATTTGGGAGGAAAATTGCTAGAGATGTTGAGACAAGTGATCAGATAAAGCATGCGACGACTCTTGTGCCTTCGAAGGAGCTTTTTATTTCGTTTGGTGAGATGAATACACATTGGGGAGATGAAAAGGATAGGTTGTTTATTCCGTTGCCAAAAAATGCGAGTTATGGTGCGATGATGGCGATAAGTTATTATGTGATTGGGAAGATACAGAAGGCGCATCCGCCGTATTTTAAGAGGAATATTGGGGAGTATGTTAAGGATGCTTCGAGGGTTTTTGGTAGTGAGATTAAGGCGATTGTTGAGTAGATAGAAAGTTTAGAAATTGTTATAAAGGTTTATTGATTAGTGGGATTATGAAAATTATTAATAGTTCTCGTGAAGAGTTAGAGAAATTGGGGAGTGAATTTCTTTTTGATAAGCTTTCGGGAGTTTTGAAGGAGAAGGATCATGTGGTTTTTGGGGTTGTTGGAGGGAGGAGTGTTTCGGGGATTTTGAGTAAGTTGGGTGAGAAAGAGTTGGATTGGGGGAGGGTTCATGTTTTTTTTGTGGATGAGAGATTTGATTCTGTTGATAGTGATGTTAGTAATTTTAAGGTTGTGAGTGATAGTTTGGGGAAGGGCGTGGTTCATGGGTTTGATTATAAAAAGGAGTTGAGTGAATATTGGGATGAGTTTGTTAAGTTTGGTGGGAGGTTTGATGTTGTGTTGTTGAGTAGTGGAGAGGATGGGCATGTTGGGATGTTGTATCCTGAGCATTCGTCTGTTAGAGATGATGATGAAAGGTTTATTTTTATTGATGATTCGCCTAAATCTCCTTCGAAGAGAGTTGGGTTTACGCGTCGAGTGGTTGAAAAAGCTTCTTCAGGGGTGTTGGTGTTTTTGGGGGATGGGAAGAAAGAGGCTTTTGATAGATTTGAGGATGATTCTGTTTCGGTTGAAGGATGTCCTTGTAAATTGTTTAGGTGTATTGAGGATGGGTTGGTTTTGGTTGGGAGATAGAAATTATTTTCCTCTTAATATATATTCCTGAAATCTATGTAAAGTCCCGTTGACTTTGTCGAGCTGATCGGGCGATCTTTCGTAACTTGATCCATTACTAGTTTTTATAATTGTCCTATCTCCAATAATAAATTTGCTTCTATCCCAGAAAGGTAATTGAGATAATCCTTCCTCTGATTTAACTACTGGATTGAAATTCTTTTTTTGTTGAGTGTACAAACTAACTATTTCTGGAGCAGGTTCTCTTTCTGATCTAAGAGGGGTCATTATATAGGGTACAATGAAATCTGATATAATATTTTTTATCATAATTTTGTTGAATATTGGCACTTTATAAATTTTTGTAATGAGAGTTTGAGCAAAATGTTTAAAAGAACTTATTACTTGCTATTTTGAGGTGATATTATGAAAATAGGTTTTATAGGTTTAGGTAGGATGGGAGGGAATATGGTTCTTAATTTGATTGATCATGGTCATAAGGTTGTGGTTTATAATAGGACTGGTTCGATTACTAGGGGTTTTGTTCGTAAGGGAGCGGTTGGTTCGTATTCATATTCTGAGATGATGGGCAAACTTCCTAAGAAGAAAGTTGTTTGGATGATGGTTACGGCTTCGGTTGTGGATAAGGTTATTGATGATGTGTTGCCTTTGCTGAATCGAGGGGATGTTTTGATTGATGGAGGGAATAGTTATTTTAAGGAGTCTGTTCGTCGGGCTAAGAAGGTTGGTAAGAAAGGGGTTCATTATTTGGATGTGGGGACTTCGGGAGGGGTTGATGGGGCTCGGCATGGGGCTTGTATGATGGTTGGAGGTAATCGGAAAGTGTTTAGTGAGGTTGAAAAGTTGTTTAGGGATATGTGTGTTAAGGATGGTTATGGGTATATGGGGAAGAGGGGTAGTGGGCATTTTGTGAAGATGGTGCATAATGGGATTGAGTATGGGATGATGTCGGCGATTGGAGAGGGATTGGAAGCTGTTAGGAAATTTTCTAAAGGGTTTGGGACGGATCTTAAGGAGGTTAGGAAGGTTTATAGTCATGGGTCGATTATCGAGGGGAGGTTGATGGGGTGGGCTGATAAGGGGATGGGGCGGTCTTATTATCGGAGGATAAGTGGGAAGGTTCCTCGAGGGGAGACTGAGGGGGAGATGGAAGAGTTGGTTAAGATGGCAGATATGCCGGTGTTGAAGACTGCTGTTAGGGAGCGTAAAAAGACTCGGAAGAAGGCCTCGGAGTTTGGGAAGATAGTTAGTGTTATGAGGAATGAGTTTGGTGGGCATGGGTTTAGTGGGAAGGGGAAGTGAGACTAGATAATAATAATCTTTATATGTAGTTCTTTTATATTGAATAAAATGGATCAAGGAGATTTTTATTCTAATCTTGGGAATAATAAAGGTTTAATTGAAAAATTGGTAAGTGATGTCGTTGAATTTTCTGAAAGAGATACTTCCACTAAAGGATATTTTGCTAATTGTGGATTATATGCTGTTGGGAGCTCGATTACCCAATCTGATTATAAGGATATTGATATAACATTGGTTGGATTAGATTTTAATATGGTTTTTGAATTTGATAAAGTATATTTAGGTGATAGGGAGGAATTAATTAAGAGTGGGATGGTTGTTCCATTTGATGGTTCTTGTAATGATACTAATGAAATTGAGTTTAGATCTGGAGGGATTGATTATGTTAATGATAGAGGAAATAGTTGGTGCTTGTCTGAACGTAAAAAGGGTCATATTAAATTAAATAAATTGCCGAGAGAACTATTTGGGTTTTTATCAAGAAAAAAAGGGACTGTTTTTGATGATCTTGATTTATCTGCCAATAATCTGAATCCTTTGAGACCTTATACAGATCCGGGGAATTTTATTGGTTCAGAATGTCATTTTGGACCCATACATATGTTTATTCATGGGGAGAATTTATTTGTTAATCCCTGGAAATCTCATCAATTAGATTCTGGACTTGATTATGTTGAATTGCATGAATGGGAAAAAGCAGATTGTGTTGATCCGTTCCAGAGATTACGTCCATTTAGTGTAGGATATCCTAATTTTATTGATATAATGGGGGAAAATAGGGCTGAGATTGATAAGATGTAAATGACTCTTGAAGATTGAAATTTAATTTTTCCTAACACTCTTACAAAATTCATAAGCATCATCTTTTGGTTTATAGCCGACTAGTTTTTTTGTTTCTGTTAGGTTCATGTAGAGTTTTTTGTTATTAGAGGATCCGGATAGGATTCCGTATTTTACGGATTTTGGTGCGGTTATGCATTTGTGGATTAGTTGGGCTAGGTCTCTTTGGCTGATGATGTAGTCGAAGTTTTCTCGGGTTAGGCAGACTTTTTTTCTTAGGTCGTTTGAAACATAGGCTCCGATTCTTATGGCTAGGCATGAGAGGTTGTGGTTATTTGAGTAGATGTAGCATAGAGATTCGCCGAAGACTTTTGATGCTCCGTAGAATCCAGAGGGTTTTGGCGAGTGGTTTTCTTTTATTTTTTTGCCTAAGGGGTAGCCTCTGATGGCGTGGACGCTACTGGCGTAGATGACTCTTTGGACTTTTGCTTGTTTGGCAGCTTCGAAGACGTTGTAGGCTCCTACTATGTTTGGGTTTAGGATTTCTTGGAAGGTTGCCAAGGGGTTTGATTCGGCGGCTAGGTTGAGGACGATGTCGATGTTTTTCATTGCTCTTTTTAAGCTTGATATTTTTGAGAAATCTATCTTTACGGTTTTGTATCCTTTGATTTTTATTTTTCTTCTTGAGCCTATGATTAGGTCGTAGTGTTGTTTGTAGTTTTTTTCGTATTCTTCTAGAATTCCAGGGCCGACTCGACCTGTTGCGCCTAAGAATAGAACTTTCTTTTTTTTCATGGATCACCTTTTGTTTGTGATAATATATGGTTGGGAATATTTAAAGGTAATGTGGTTATTCTGAACATAGACTTAGTAACTTTGCGATTGGCCATGATGCATGTGCGACTGAAAATCCTTGGAAATCTCTTCCATTGCAGATTCCGTTTTCTATATGGACTACTCCTTTAGAGGTAGATATTTCCTGATAGCTGTCACTTAATTTTAATTCGTATGAGTCTCCTAACTTTCCTAATTTGAATATTCTTCTTAATCCTTCATCATTTTCTAATAACTTATTGGAGGGGATAAGTTTAATATTTTCTGGCAAAGGATATTCTAATGTAAACTGATCATTATCGGCATGTATTCTTGGAGCGAGGAGTGATTTATCTAAATATTCAAGGATATCTGAGCCGGTATTAAAGCAAGCTGCTCTGTCTTTGTAAGAATCTAAATTATGTTCGCTTATAAAATGGCTGCCCATCATATCCCAGACCTCTATCCATCTACCTCCATCTCCCAAATGTAAACAAATCCCCTCCCTTCCAAATTGAGAATAAGGGTAACAAGGAGTCATAGTGCTGACTCCCAATTCAATTATGTAGTTCTTTAGATTATTTAAGAGAAAAGGTTCTAATTCTTTCTTTTTTTGCTGGAATAATTTTTTGTATTCTATATCTTGGTTAGGGTATGTGTAGTCTATCCCTCTTGTGAAGTTGGGATATCCAAGTTCAAAATATTTACCTTTTCTTTCCATTTAATTAACGCGTTTAACCTGTTAAAAAACATTATTGTAATTGGAAAGTTTTAAAAGAGGATATTTGTTTGATATTGGATGGTAAATGAGATTAATTGTAAGGATTGTGGGAAATCGTTTGAGGTTGTTCCTAATGCTAGGTATCCTCGGAAGTATTGTGATAAGTGTAGTTTGGAGAGGAAAGAGGCTTATGCGAAGATTGGGGAGATTAAGTTTGAGGATTGTGAGGATTAGGGATAGATGCGCCATGGGAGAATCGAACTCCCGTCTTATCGTTGGCAACGATACGTTCTACCACTTAACTAATGGCGCATCTAAGAATATGAATAGGATGGTTAATAAGGTTTTTTGTTATTTGGTTTATATCTCCTTCCAGAAAAATCCGGCCTTACTATGAATGGCCTGCGTTGCAAAAGCAACGACAGGGAACACAAAAGCGGGATTCTGATAATCAGATTAAGGTAGTCCCTGCGACCTGTTTAATTGAGTTGATAGGAGTATATAAATTTATTCATTTACTAATTTGGTTATCTCAAATTCCCCGCAATAGCTGCGCTGAGGGCTGATGGGAAGGTGACTATTATTGTTCGTTTGATGGCTAAGATCCAATCTATGGTCCATGGGGCTCTTTGGATTACGGTGAGGAGGAGGGCTACGATTAAGAATGAAATGATGTAGATGGTTATGATTCTTTTTAGTAAGTCTGTCCAGTAAAAGTTTGGGATGTTTCTTGAGAAGTTTCGGTAGACGAATATTGCGATGAAGAATAGGGAGATTATTAGGATGGCTACGATGTTCCACATTGGGAGTGTTTCGCCTAAGCGCCAGGTTTCTTCGGTGAATCCTATGGGGACGGCTAATAGGGTGGCTCCGACGATGGCTTGTAAGATGTGTTTTACTCCGAATTTGGTTTTGGAAGGTTCCATTTGGCCTTTGAAAGTGGCTGTTTCGTCGGAAATTCGTTTTACTTTCTTTTTTGGGTTATTTCTATCTCTCTTTGTTGGACTCTTTTTTTTCATGATAATGATTAGGAAAGTAAATTAATAAAGGTATTGAAAGAAGATAGGATAATTAATTTCTTCCAGATACTTCATCAATGAGGTTGGCTAATGATTTTACAAACCCGTAAAATTTTGCATCTTCTTGAGGTATTGGATCAAAATGAAGTTTTTCTCTATCCGAAGGGGTGTGCGAAGGAACTCCGTGATCTATTGAGATTTCTCCAATAGTTACATTTTCTCCACCATAGTCTGCAGTTACTCTATATCTGGAATTATCTTGGGGAGTAAATGTTAGATTGTTCCCTTCATCCTTATACATGGTTGGAGTTCCATCTGCAATCTTAATTACCCCTAATTCTGTTTCGTCTCCGCTCAAGGTGGATTTAACTATGAAATATTTTTCGATTGTCATTTGTTTTGATATGGGCCTACCAGCTCAGAAATTGGAAATTTCTGATCCTTCGGTTCTCATGAAGCTTCGGATGATCTAACCCTCTCCAGGTTCGATGAATGGGCCTACCAGGGATCGAACCTGGGAATACTCGGTGTAAACGAGTCAGTTTGCCACTAGCTTATAGGCCCTTATGAGTTTCTAAGAAAAATATTGTTTTTAAAGGTATTTATTTATCTCCAAATTCTTTATTTGCTTGATCATATAATCTCTTAATATCTTTTGGGGATGGGACGGTTTTTGTGGCTAAATATTGCGTTCCTAGATCTTGGGTTAAGGTTTCAAGTACCAAATTATTAGGCCTTTCCACTCTAGGATTGAAATGGGAAGAAAGTTGTGATGATTTGAGGTTAGCTGCAAATTGTCTACACTGTGCATCAGAATATCCTGCTTGAGCAATATCTCCTGATACAACTGAGACCCATGGACCATATTCTTCAAAATAATTTGGGTGACTGTTTTCTATTGCAGTAGCTATTCCTCTTTCTTGATCGTATTGTTTTTTTGGTAATTCTTGTTGAGGTTGGCCATTTGGAAGATTTGAATCCTTAATAGGTTCTTGTTTCTTTTTTTCTAGTTTTTTAGGTTCTGGTCTTGCTACTAGGGTTTCTAGGATGCTATGGTAGTATTGGGTGTCTTGTTCGATGAAGTCTGCTAATTTGAAATCTGGAGGAACCGTAAGAGGATTCTTCCTCTGGTCGGTTACTTCTCCATTTGCTAAGCAATCTAACGTGTCTATGGAGTAGTTTAGATATGATTGGGCTAAATTGGTATCAATAGATTCTAGAGCTTCAGCTCTCACATATTTGGCATCTGTCCATGCAGCCAATAAATCGGTTCTTGAAAAATCATGACTTTTATTTACGTATTCAATTAGATCTTGATCCTTAGTTGCATTGGCAAGTTTTTTTATTGTAACAACGCCCTCCCTTATTCTTTTCATCTGAGGATCATCTCCTCTCCTTAGGTTTTGACGTGCTCTTTGAAACTTTGCTCTAATATTGGAGAACTCAGTTGCGTTTGGATGACTTTCGAAATATCCACTTAGATATCTAAATAAATCTCCAGTATCTGCGGCTTGTTCATGGATAAAGGTAGAAGTAGGTGGAACAGAAGCTTCTACTATAAGTGAATCTTTTCTAAATCTTGCTAAACCGCCTGCCCTTTGAATAATGCCCGGATCTGGATCTGGATTAGTGTCAAAATCCTGATCATATTTACCTAGTGCTCTATCTAACTCTTCAATTTTTACTAAGCTATCAAGTCTTTTCTTTTGTCTTGCCGAAACCTCAGTAGTTACTAGATAATCTTCTCGAGATTCTGGAGCGATGTTGTGGAGGCGCATTATTCGGTAGTGGAGAGGGACTACATTTAAACCTGCTAGAATGCTGTCGAATAGTTTTTGATCTCCAAGAACATGATCTTTAATGTGATCCATACTTTCTAAATCTCCCTTTAAAAAACCAACTGGAAAACCATCAGTTACAGCATCGGGATGCAAATTACCTTCTAAATCTACACACGGACTTGAATAGAGGTATCCTCTTGCTAGATCTTTGTTAACTTTCGAGAGAGCCACCGCCCTTTCAGATTTTTTTTCTAAAAGATTAGCTAGTTCATCTAATTCTTGAGGTAATGTTTGATCAAATAGATACAATCTTCTTGGATCTAATTCTCCCCTTATTTTAAATTCAATAACTCTAGATGAATTCCGAATATCTTGTTTTTCATTTATTTTTCTACATAAATCTCTTGCTTCCTTAGCTGCTGATCTTAACCTGTTAGAATCTTCCTCTATAGATTCTCCCTCTAAAAAAGGAAAATAATTACTAAGAACATCTTTATATTCCTCCCTATATTCCATTGCTGTTACTCCGCCCCTCATCACAATTGTCCGACCTTCTTCATCCCAGTTCTCCATTATCTTTAATATAAGTCCTTCTGGAGTTTCATTATCTTCTGTTCTAAGTTCATTAGCCCTATTTATTTTATCCATAACTGTTTGATATGCCTTGCTGCCGCTTAATGATCTAAGTGATTCTGCTTGTTCATTTGTTAGATCAATTCCATATTCTACAAATTCGATGCTTGTTGAAGGTATTTGAGCAGTTGACTCAATCATAGCTTCAATATATAGAGAATTATCTGATCTTAAGGAATCTAAGTCATTAGCGGGTTTAGTTGAAGATTTTCCTGAAAGGGATGAATCATTTAGTTCTTCTTTGACTACCAGGTTCTCAAGAATTTCCTCGTAGAATCTTTGATCACCTTGGTGATATCTTAGACCATTTTCCCTATTACTTTCATTATCTTCTTCATATCCCCCCTCCATATCAAAATGTGTATCGAATGTGTAACACATATAAGCTAATCCTAATGTTCTATCAACTTCCATCAATCCTCTAATACGATTTGTTTCAGTTTTAAGTCCGGTTAGTGTTGATCTTATTCCGTTAAAAACCTTTAAACCTTTTGCTAAATCATCTCCAGCTCTACTTCCGCTTAACTTACTACGGGCCATTACTCTCATTCCCTCATTGTATCTTTGAACATGTTCTTTATTAGCTCCAGCTACACGATTTACCTCTCTTTCTGCATTTTGTATAATTTGTTCTAGTCTGTCAATACTAAATGTAGAAAAATCTTGGTTCATATAATTCTCTATTGGTTCAAGAAGAGGTTTAAGTTCTTTTTTCTTTTTTTCTAAAATTAGATCAGATTTATGCCATAAGGCTTTTTCATTAGCTGGGAGATCTATTCCGTTAGATGCAATCTCTTCAACTATTTCTCCTGAAACTCTTTTAAATTGTGCTCTTTCTTGTAAATCTGAAAGAAGCTTGTTTCGAACTAAGGCTTCAAGAGATTGCTTTTGTTCTCTGGTTACTTCAATAGCAGATAGATATTTTGTTTCGGTTTCAGGCGCTAAATTTCTTTGTTGAATTAAAGCTGCATAAGTTGGTACTACTTTAAGTGATCCCATAATTTCAGTGCATAAACTTTGGAATCCTTCTGTAAAATGATGTAGCATACTTATATGAGAATACGAATTTGTTTCTTCATTGAAAGTTTTTACTTCACTTTCAAAAGAATTAAGCTTAGATAGATATGAATGTGTTAATGGAGTGTAATCAAAAACTATTCTTGCTAATGTTTCGTCAATGCTAGTTAGTTCGGTTACCATACCTAATTTTATTTTTTGTAATTCAATATCTGATTGTATATAAGGAGATCTCAAGATCATACTTATATCATCAAATCTTGGTAATTCATTTTTTAGAACAGCGCAAGTTTTACCAAAATCACTACTTTTCTCAAATTTATTTAATTTAGATTCTACCTCTTCATAAATTCTTTTTACTTCCTTGGATCTTTCTTCTAAACTCTTTGGTTCACTATTTGTTGCAAGTGAATGAATTTGTCCATTTGCCCTATAATGTTCTTCTGTTTTTCTGAATTCTTCAACACCTTTAAAATACTCTAAGGGGTTTGTGTTTTCTGAAAATGATGCATACATGCTAGCTTCTGAATTAAAACGCTGCCACTCTTTTGCAAGTCTAGATTGTCTTCCCTGTGTTTTTTTTAACAAATTTATATTAACGTTTTCTTCTCCGAAATCTATCATGTTTATATGTCCATTTCCATCGAGAAACTCTATTTCACGTAATTTATCGAATAAGCTTTTTCTTTTTTCACCTAATTCAATCTCCTTACCAAGTCTCTCTGAGTTAAGTAATTCTTCAAGCTTTCTTTTTTGTGATTCTGTTACAAAAATTGGTTCAGAAAGTCTTTGAGTTTTATCGCTATTTATCCCATATAACTCCATTATCTGATATCTGAGTGGTAAGTCTCTTAATTCTGAAGGAGTCATCTTATTTGTGTTTTCTGATTTTGATGATGGATTGATATTTTGATCATTATCTTCCATAACAACCTTCCCCTCTCTTCCACTACCAAATAATCTTACCTTCCCATTAGACTTTTTTCTTTTATTTGCTTTTGCCCAATCAATTGGTTTTCTTTTTTCTTTTGGGATTGATTCAGGATTAAATGGTTTAATTACATACTCTTCACCTTCAGTTACTGGATTTGCTAGATGAAAGTCTAATGATCCTTGATCATATTGATCAATTAATGAATAGAATAAATCTGGATTGACCTTTGGTGCTACGAGTAGTGTACGATTTCCTGTTTCTGCTAAATATCCCCTTAGTTGTTCAAATACTGATGGGCTTCTGTATTTTTCTGCTTTTAATTCTACTACGGTTTCATTTCCACCTACGTCTCTTGCTAGAATGTCTAATATTCCTCCTGAAGGCAGGGTTACTTGCCTGTCTAATGCTGTTAATCCGGGTTCTACCAATTCTAAATTATTACCTTTCATTAAAAAATCTTCTAGATGTTCTTCTCTTGCTGATCTAGTTCTTTTTTTCTTTTTTTCTTTTAAAAATTCTATGAGAGTTTCTGCTGTATATTGCTCTATATCTCTAGCTAAGTCTGTAAAGCCGTGTTCTCTCGCTAGGTTTAGGTAGAATTCTAAGTTAGAATCAATTTCTCCTGGAGATGAGAAGATCATTTTTTCTATGGCTTGTTCTAACTTATGTCTTAAGGCAGATTCTACTATATCTTGAGGAGCTACAATTGATTTGGAACTATTTAATTGAGATGGCATTTTACCTTATTATTGAGTTTCATTCCCAGATATTTGATCTGGACTCCAATTATATGTTTTATATTTTCCATCTCTTTGTGGATTCCAGAATGAGAATTCTTCGTGCCCAAAATGAGCCATTGCTCTTCCCAATAACATTGATTTCTCTGCCATGTATAGTTTTCTTAATTTATGTTTTGGCTTTTCTACAGTTGGATCGAAGATTACAACATTATTGCATAATTTAGTGTAGAATTCTGCTTGTTTTCTTGAAGGTAAAGCGAAAGGATTAAAGGTTAATGCAGTCCAGTTCATGTTTTCTTCCAATTGTCTTTTTATTATTCCTAAATATCCTGAAACATCTTGGGGAGTTAACCTAATTACTTCACTTTGATCTATTGATCCTGTATATCTGTATCTAATATCAAAAATGCTATTAGGAGTTCTTCCAACTAATCTTTCTCCATCTTCTGAGGTGATAATTGCCGGTTTTAATCTTGATACTATGGCTAGATTATTTCCCGTTGCAAGAGTTGGTTCATAGGGCACATGAGATAATTTGAATTTATATTTCTCTTTCTTTTCTGTTCTTGAAGGAATATGAACAACAACATCTGCTCCTTCATCCCTCACTCTTTGTGCATCTGCATATGGTTCAACTTTAATTCCATACTTCCATTCCATTTTTTTAGTTTCTGGGTTTCTTTGTTTAAATCTAGAGTTGTTTTCTGCATAAGTGAAGATTCTTGCTCCTTCTGCAATATCTCCAAAAGAGACTATTCTTGCTATTTGGTCGGTTGTTGAGGCTGGTTTCCAATAATAACCTACAAATTCTATTTCTCTTTGTTCAAAATCTTCTAATTTTTCAAATGCTTTGATTCTGTAATTAAGTGGATAGTTTTTTGAATCTAGGGCTTGTTGTTTTCTTTGAGGTTGATCTATCTTTATTAATGGTCCGTGTTTTCTGTATTTATTTGCAGCGTCCCTTTGAGGAATGCCTCCCCTCCTATATTTTCCGGGAATTAGTAATACTCTAATTTCTAAAGAATCTTCTCTTGGATTTAGATCATCGATTGATTTGATAATATCTTTATGACCATATGTTTCGCTTGTGTTAAGTTTACGAATCTGTCCAACTGTTCTTTCTTTGAAATATTCTTTCTTATTCGCCATAGTTTTTTTAGATATTTGCTGTTTTAAAACCTTTCTATTGTAACTATTATAAAGGAGTAGTGAGAGGAAGGTTTAAATAGTGGTTTTTTATGAAAATGTTATGACAGTAATTAATATGTTATCATTTGGAGAAACCGGAGTAGCTGTGGCTGACGAGCAGGCTTCCTTAGCAGTTAGAAAGTTTAATTTTGCAAAAAAGTTACATGAGTTAGATGAAACCACTATATTTGCTGGAGCTGGATCTTTGTATTATATGATGAATGTTTATGATAGGGTTAAAGATTCGATGAAGGGATTAGGAGACGATTATTTATTGTCTCATCTTCATGGAAGTGTTGTTGATTCAATAATTGATTATAATAAACAATTGAGAGAAACGGCTTTGCAATCAAGTTTTGGAATTGGTATGGACGATTTTTCAACAGGAACGCACTTAGAAACTGGAAGGCCACTTGAGGATCAAATGAAATCAATGATGGGAAATAGGCTTAGTAAAATTGAGGAATCTAATCATGGAAATGCTATATTATTGGGAGGGATTGAAAATGGTAAATTTGAAATATATATTGCAGACTATTCTGGTAATGCAAGTAAGGTTTATATTCCTCATCAATCAATTGGATCAGGCGCTGAGGAATCAGAACGTATCTTATTCAATTATTCAACGTTACTTTCTAGAGAGGGGAGAGAGAAAATTGATCCTAAGGAGGGACTTGTTAAAGTTATAGAAGCAACTAATTCGTCTGCAAGAATGAATCAAGGTGTTGGAGGTACTATTTCAATTGCTTATGTTACTTCTGAAGGTATAAAGAATCCTACCGAAAATGATTGTCGTTTAGCTAGTGAGATTGTTGAAGCTCATTCGTTAGATCTTCTTGGTAAAAATCCTACTTATAATTTCATTGATAGGATTATTTTGAATGGAAACTCTGAAAATGTTAAGGGAGAATTTAAATCTGAGATTAAAGATTGGGATAGTTTTAACGAACACCTTAGAGGATACAAACACTAAGCTTTAAATATAATCTCTAGTTTTAATAATAAAGAGTTGGTGATGGATAAGATAAAATGACAGAAGAAAAAACGATTAACGATGCAGTGAGTCTGGACGACAAAAAGTATCAGAGTCCTGAACTTCGGAAGGCTGATGTGCCGCAGGCTCCTTCGAGTAAGGATGAGAAGGAGATGCAGAAGGTTCGGGAGGAACTTGATAGTTTTAAGAAATGGGTTATTGGTAAGTATAAGTTTATTTCGGGGATTGGGATTATTCCGCCGCAGGCTGCGGAGATGTTTGATGAAGAGAATGAACTTTCGGAAGAGGAGAAGAAAGATAAGCCGATGCATCTTCTTGTTGTTTTGCCGGATGATAAGGAGAAGGAGTTTAATGCNGTTAAGGTTGAGATTATTAAGAAGTTGAAGGAGAGTAAGTTGAAGGTTTGGTTGAATATATTTTTGGAGATGGATTTGTGGGAGATTGCGATGGATAGTAAGTATCAGTTGATTGAGGCGATTGGGATGGCGTATCCGTTGCATGATAAGGGGATTCTTGGTGCTTTGAGGGTTGCGCAGATTCATAAGTCGTTGGTTTTGAAGAAGTTTGAGAAGTATGTTTATAGTTATGTTCTTGGAGGTAGTCTGGTTCGGGGGGAGGCTGTGAAGACAAGTGACGTAGATGTTTATATTATAATTGATGATACTGATGTTAAGAGGATGCCTCGACTTGAGTTGAAGGAGAAGTTGAGGAATATAATTTATAGTTATGTTATGCAGGCTGGGGAGTTGGCAGGAGTTAAAAATAAGTTGTCGCCTCAGGTTTATCTTCTTACTGAGTTTTGGGAAGGGGTTAAAGATGCTAATCCTATTTTTTATACTTTTTTGAGAGATGGTGTTCCGATTTATGATAGGGGTGGGTTTATGCCATGGAAGTTGTTGTTGAGAATGGGGAAGATTAAGCCTTCGCCGGAAAGTATTGATATGTTTATGAGTATGGGAGATAAGACGCAGGAGGTTGCGAAGAGGAGATTGTTGGATATTGTTATTGGGGATATTTATTATGGAGTGTTGACTCCTAGTCAGGCGTTGTTGATGATGTATGGGTTGCCTCCGACAAATGTTCGTGAGACTGTTGATGAGGTTAGAAGGATTTTTGTTAATAAAGAGAAGTTGTTGGAGAAGAAGTATGCGGATATTTTGGAGGAGATTGCGATTAAGTATTTTAAGGGGTATGAGCATGGGAAGGTTAAGGAAGTTAGTGGGAAGGAAGTTGATAGGTTGTTGAAGGATTCTGCAGATTATATTAAGAAGTTGAAAGAGGTTAGGGTGTTGATTGAGACGAGGATGACTCGGAAGACTTTTGATGAGATTTATGAGAATGTGTTTGATATTTTGAGTAAGTTGTTTGGGAAGAAAGCGGATAGTAGTTTGGTTAGGGAGTATGAGAAAGAGATTGTTAATGGGGCGAAGGGGAATCCTAAGTTTATACATACTTTGAATAAGTTGATTGATATGAAGAAAAAGTATAAGGCTGGGAAGGATCCGAGTAAGGTTGATTTTGAAAGGTTGAGGAAGGATAGTGTTTATTTGATTCAGGAGACTTTGGAATATGGGCAGAGAAAGGAGCTTGGATTGTTGCAGAAGACGAAGGTTGTGATAACTGCGAAGGGTAAGCCGTATGAGTTGTTGTTGACGAAGCCTGCGTTTTTGGTGGATGATGCGAAGGTTAAGAAGATTGAAGGTGGGAAGATTATGGATAGTGATGCTAATGAGATGAATGCTGTTCTTGCTGGGTATAGGGGTGGGCGTGTAACAATGGATAGGGATGTGATGAAGGTCTTGGGGAAGGAACTTGGAGAGTTTGAGGTTAATTTGTGATTTTGAGTGTTTTGAAGATGTTACTTTAGAATGGTTTGAGGTTAATTTATAGATGTTGTTTCTTAGTATCTAAAGAGTTTTAAAGGTGGGAATGTTAAGATGGTTATGAAAAGGGGCTATAAGATTCTTGGAGTTGGAGTGTTGGCTGTTTCTTGTTCGTTTGGAGGGTTTGTTGGTGGAATAGAGTATACAATTAATAATATGGCAAGTATGTTTTCTGATAAAAGTGTTGTGTCAGATAGGGATGTGGTCCCGATTTCTGTTTCATATGATCCTCTTGTTGAACCTAGTGGTAGGTTAGATGGTAGAATTGGTTTTACAAAGTTGAACGGGCCGGATAGAAAAAGATTATTTGAGATGGCAATGAATAGAGATTATAAGGATTTTAGATGTACGTTAGATAGTGTTGGTGGTGTAGAATATAGTGTTGTTAATGAGAATGGTGTTTGGTATCTTGAGGAGATTAATGAGGTTGATGGGGAGTTGGTGGGGAATTGAGATAGCCAGCAATAACTTTAAAAACCTATTTTTTCTAACAATTTCATGAAAGGACGAGTAGTACAGTTTAGGCGAAGTAGGAAGAGAATACATGAAAGGCACTTTGTGTTAGATGTAGATGCGAAAAGTAAGGAAGAGGCTGGGAAGTTTGTGGGGAAGGATGTTGTTTGGGAGAGTCCGGGGGGGAAGGAGATTAAGGGGAAGATAAGTAGTGCTCATGGGAATAAGGGAATGGTTCGGGCTATTTTTGAGAAAGGGTTGCCGGGTCAGGCTCGGAATGATGGGGTGGAGGTTAAGTAGGATGGGAGATATTAGTGGTATTTACAATGCTGTTTTTGGGGATGCGATTGCTAATGCTAGAGGACTAGGTTTTGGAGGTACTGAGTTTGCGTATAAGGGCGAAGGTAGTAAAGGTCTTGAAAGAAGTGTTTATGATGTGCATCCAGCTAGTGTTGACAGATTGAATATTGATATGAAGGGTTTTTATGGGAGAGAGGATGGATTTAAGACTGAATTAAGTTATGATCGTAGTGATGGAGGGTATAGTCTTGGTGCGTAGGTAAGATGAGTTATAGAGATTCCTACGAAAATGGAGGTACAATAAATACCTATCAACTTGGAGGGAATTTTTCTAGAACTTCTTATAATCAAATTATTCCTAGAAATCAGGATAATAGTTTGTATCCGTTTATTCAACCTGGGAATTTGGGTGATTATAAATAAACTGAAATCAAAAAAATAAAATGGCAATAACAAGAAAGGCGTTATCGTATTCGAAAAGGAAACCTGTTGTGAATACTCGGAAGTCTAAGAAGCAACAGAAGAGTTTTATTAAGGCGGTTCCGCCTCAGAAGATTGTTAAGTTTAATATGGGGGATATAAAAGGGTTCGAGGATGGGAAGTATAAGATTAAGATGATGCTTAGTGCTGGGGAGAATGTTCAGATTCGTGATCTTGCTCTTGAGGCTGTGAGGCAGACGATTCATAAAGATATGACTAAGTTGTTGACTCAGAAGAATTATTTTTTTAGGTGCAATGTTTATCCGCATAACGTTATTAGGAATAATAGGATTTTTTCGGGGGGGAGTAAGGGGGAGAGGATTCAGACTGGGATGAAGAATAGTTTTGGAAGTCCTGAGGGTCGGACTGCAGTGGTTAAGAAAGGTAAGCCGGTTTTTACTGTTTATTTTAATGGGGATGAGAATGTTCCGAAGGTTCGCGGGTTTTTTAGTAAGGCGAAGCCTAAGCTTCCGGGGAAGACATTGATTGGGTTTGAAGGGGTTAGGTGGGAAAAAGTTTAACCTATAGATTAGAAATTTATATTTATCTGTTTAAGTAAAGTTCATAAAGAAAATCAATTGGTACAAAATCTTTGTCAGATATATCTTCTGATAGAAGAGTATTATCCAGCATTTTTTTGAATGTTGTAGCTTTATCCGAGTCGTTTAAGTTTATTCTTTTATTTGGAGAATGTCCAGGGACGGTTATATCAATATAGCTTCCCCCATTATCTTTTACTAGATCAATAACTGTTCCGGGTGGAAATTCGTATACATTTCTTTCTTTTCCAAAAGATTTGACCGTTCCTATTTTTGGGCTTTTTAGAGATGTTTTGAATAACTCTAGTAATTTAACTTTGTCAGCTTCAGTGAATCTTATATCGTCTTCAGGTCCTTGAGAATATTCATTTACATTATCTGCATTGTTTATGAATCCATCTGAAATATCGCTGTATTGTTTTGACATGTCCTCATTGTTTATAGGTCCTGGGTGAAAAAATGGAACTCCTTCAAGTACTGTTGTAACCGAACTCTTAAATGAGGCATTTCTTAATTCGTTATAGAGTTGTTTTTTGTTTAGTCCCTTAGGTAGACCCTCCCAGAAATCTTTGTCCATATGTAAACTTGCATTTACAGTATGTTGAAGAGAGCTATATTTCGGTCTGTTTGTTAATTGGATATATTCTGTTGGATCATTATTTATTGGATCTTCGACGATTTCCTCTATTGTTTGTTTTGGTTTTGGAATAGTTGGCTTTTTTTCTATTGTTGATTCTAGTGTTTTTGGTTTTTCTTTTGGTTTTATTGGATTTGGTTGTGGGGCTGGGATGATTTCGTAGGAGGGAGTTTGGTTTGAGGGTTCTGGTTCTTGAGTTCTAAGTTTTGGGTATTGGCTTGGGATTAATTGATTTGGGTTTTTTTGGTTATAGGTTGGAGTGGTTTCTTTGTCGGTGAAAGAGAATTTTGGGTTTTTTGGAAAAGGTTTGTTAATGTGGTTAAAATATTTTGCTAATCCAGGAGGGGCATTTTTAATTTTATTAGTTTCTTCCTTGTCTCTTAATGATTCTTTTTTGACTTGTTTTGGTGTTTCGTAATTTGTGGTTTCTTTTTTCTTTTCTTTTGGAGTTTCATAATCTGAGGTTTCCTTTTCTGGAGTGCTAATTGAAGTAGGGTTTTTGGGAGTTTTTGCTAGATAATTGTCTGAAGGGTAATTTAGGCCTTGGTTGTATAGTAATGCAAATAGGGCTGCACCTCCAGCTACTGTTGCTACTCTTGCTACATTTTTTATTAGATTTTTATTATTTGCCATGTATTTTTTAGATTTTTATATAAAGAAACGGGAGTTATTGCATAACAGTTATGTAAGATCAAAACTCATTTGTAATCTTATAATTTCTAGACTCTAATTCTGGAATTATGGTTCCGCCCGTGTCTAAATTGAAAAAGAATCCTCCAATTATACCATTTCTTGGAACAACTAATCCTGAGTCCCTCGTTACATAAAATCCCATCACTGGCGAATTGTCTTTTGCAAATTCAGATCCGACTCCAAATTTTCCCAGAATAGCATCAGCATCCCGTTNATATTCAAATTCAGGTACCTCTGTTCTATCTATTACTGCACAAAAATCTCTGTATTTAGCAACATCATCTCTAAATTCTTGAGTTTTTGAATCTGGAGCTATTTCTAAAGGATTTTCTCCATAATATAAATTGATTTTTTTTCTTAAATCCATTTTAATTATTTATGATTTAGTGGTTTATAAACCTTTCCCTTTGTAACTACTATGTAATAACAATTATGAATATCTATTTGGTGAGAATTATAGATACTTGTTGTTTTGGGATCAAAAATTCTTTCTTACTTTTTTTCTTTTTTCTGGCTTATCTATTCTTCTTTTTTGGCAAGAAAGACAGTAAGTTACTTGTCTCTTCAATCTGAATCTTCCCATGCCTTTACCTCCTTGCGATTTCCCAAATCTCTTGTAAGTTCTTTGTATAGTCTCTTGAGTACAAGTAGAACAATGCTCTTTTATATATCTGTTTCCGATTTTTACCTCCATAGGAATTTATTTCCTATGGGGTAACATAATTGTGTATCATAATTGAAAGGATCTCATTTGATATAAAAAGTTTTCTTGACACTTTTGAGTGGTTGTTATTCTCCTTTCCTTGGAAAAGTTTATANTGAGTTATTGGTTAGTTTAGTGAAAATGCCGGGACTATTATTGGATACAAATATTTATGGTTTATTTGTTGAGAGAAAAGATAATGAAGAAATAGCCAAAAAAATAGAAGAGATGAAAAAAGAGGGTAAAATTGTCATTCTAAACTTTAGAGTTATTAGAGATGAAATAAGAAATGCCAAAGCAAACAAAATTTTAGAGGTATATGATAGTTTGACTTCCAATAATATGCAACATTCAAACAAACAAATAGAAAGATTGGCTAATCTTTATTTTATAAAATATAGAGAGAAAGGGGGAATTCAAAAGAAGACTCAAAACTTTATGAATGATTTAAGAATCATCGCATTTGCAACTCTAAAAAATATTAATATTATTTGTTCTGAAGACAGAAAGGCATTCCATTCTCAATTAGCTAAAGATTCTTATGATGAAGTAAATCTAAGATTTGTATATAGAACACCTGTATTTCATACACTTAATGATTTAAAAAAAGCCTTTCTTTAATTATAAACTAGCAACTATCTTTGCCTGGTGCATTGCTTCAGGATCTTCTCGCAATCTCCTTAATATATCTGCAATGCTTCTATCACTATTAAATTTTTCTTTATTAAATTCTTTTTTTACTTGTTTGATAATTTGTTTTTCCATGTATTATTTATAAGATATTGAGGGTTATAAGGTTTTCTATGGGAATCTATTGGGTGAGAATTACAGATACTTGTTGTTCTGGGATCAAAAATTCTTTTTTACTTTTCTTCTTTTTTGGCAAGAAAGACAGTAAGTTATTTGTCTCTTCAATCTGAATCTTCCCATGCCTTTGCCCCTTTGCGATTTTTCAAATCTCTTGTAGACTCGCTTTGTAGTCTCTTGGGTACAAGTAGAACAAAAATGTTTTAAGTATCTAAATCATATTATACTAATTTAAATGGAGGAATAAGATGGTGTTTGATGTTATTATCGACTCTAGTACATATGGAAATATTGTCAAAGATGATGATGGTCTAAGGATAGCAGAAAGTATCGCAAGAGATCAAAATTTTAGAGTACATAATTTTAAGGTGATAAGAGATGAACTAAGAAAAGCTGCTAACATTTTACCAGTATATGACGATATTGTAACTTCATCTATTATAGATGATTCTAATCAAATTAGAAAGCTAGCTGATGAATATTTCGAAGAATATAGGAAAATTGGTGGAGGAGTAGGTAAGAAGAAAATTTTCAATGATTTTAAGATTGTTGCTTTAACTAGTATTAAAAAATTTGACCTTATAGTTTCTGATGATGAGAGGACAATGAAATCTTCTAAAGCCCTGCGGGCATATAAAACAGTAAATTTCGAATACAATCATAGAAACCCTACTTTTTATTCTTACAAAGATCTGAAAAGAAGATACGGAAATTAAAAACCCACCACTCACTTCGTTCGTTCCGCAGCACATCGAGAATTTTTAATTCTCGAGCATGTCAACTCTGGCGAGTTGCCATAAGCTGCAGGGTATTTTAACCTTCAACTTAATGCGCCCCTCCCCTCGGAGCAAGCTCCCTGGGTATAAATCCAGTTGAAGGAATTAAAATTTCCACCTCATTCAATTCTCAGAAATTTACATAATTTCTGATTCATTCAAATCTGATGATTTGAAGACTTACGAATTGAAGATATCCTTAGTTAGCAATTAATTGTTCAATCTCTTTCATTGCTTTTGGATTTTGTCTAATCTTTTCTATATTTTCTTTTATTCTTGCAACTTTCTCTTCTATTTCAATCGCTGCTCTTACCATTAATTGTGGTTTTTCCATTGTAGTATTTATAAGATATTAGATTTTATAAGGTTTTTGGTGG
>NZDU01000031.1 GCA_002688875.1 Candidatus Pacearchaeota archaeon
GTATTGGAACCTATTGAAAACCAGAGTGTTGATTTGGTATTCACTAGTCCTCCGGACATTTCTCAAACTGAATGGGGAAAAGATATTGAGATGTATAAACTCTTTCAGAAAAGAGCGTGTAGTCACTTCAATCGTTTAGTGAAGGACGATGGGTTTGTTTTGATAGCACAGACTGACCGAAAGATAAACGGTGAGATACTACCAAACCACATTACTTATTACCAAGCGATGATAAACTATGGTTGGAAACTCAAAGACTACAAGATAGTAGTGAGAAACCATCCAGTAGAAAAACGAGATATGTATACATTCAACTATCAACACTGTTTAGTATTCACTAGAACAGGCACTATCAAACGTGCTGGTGATTTTTTAAAGGGTATTATGGTGTATGATACACATAAGATGAAAGGGTTTAAAGGACCGATGCAGTTACATATGTGGAATGAAAACTTTATTGAGTTGATGCTTGAGTATCTAACTAAAGAGAATGACAAGGTAGTAGATCCCTTTGCTGGTTCAGGTATGGTGCCATATGTAGCAAGACGAATGAACCGACAATACTTTGGAGTAGAACTAGATGAAGATGTTTACAATGCTTCAGTGATGCAGACAGCGATAGCATGAAAAACGAACAGCCATATCAATTAAAACACTATCTTAACGCTATCAATCATCAGAAAAATGATCTGATGAATAGCGAAGATGAATTTTGGGAGAAGAAATATCCAACATATATTGTAAATAAAGCGCTTTCAGCGTTTCCCGATTGTATTTTGTTTGTGAATGAAATGAATAAAATGCATCACCTCGATAAACTGCTTCAATTTCAGTTTTTTCTAAATAGTATAAGACCTAAAAAACGATTCAGCAAGTGGCTTAGGTCATCGAAGATTAAAAATCTTGAGTATGTTAAAGAATACTATGGTTATAATAATGAGAAAGCCAGGCAGGCTCTTGACATACTAGATCATGNANAAATTGAANANATAAAAANAATAATAAATCGAGGTGGAAAACATGGTGGAGGTAGTTGANTGGGANCCTGGCTTAATGTTGGAGGTCAAATTAAANGAACCTGATGATTTTCTAAAGGTTCGTGAAACGCTATCCCGTATAGGAGTAGCGTCCCGCAAAGAGAAAACAATATATCAATCTTGCCACATATTACATAAACAAGGTAGATATTATATAGTACATTTTAAAGAATTGTTTGCACTGGATGGAAAACCATCCAATTTGTCGCAAAATGATATAGAACGAAGAAATACAATAGCAGCACTATTAGACGATTGGGGATTGATAGAAGTTATGGGTATTTCAGAACCTAGAGCTCCGTTATCACAAATTAAAATACTTTCTTTTAAAGAGAAAGACGAATGGACTTTAGAAACAAAATACAATATTGGAAAGAAAGGAGTAGAATAGCATGGCATTGAAACTTATACGATTGAAGTCTGGTGAAGATATTATAACTGACATATTAGAAGATGATGGTTTGGGTGTTAAGATAAAAGATCCTGTTGTACTTATGCCTATGGGTGATGGTAGAGGAAATAAAGTACAGATGGGAATGGTACCTTGGCTCCCTTTTAGTGACGAACCAGATTACAAAATATCACATGATTGGATTGTTTTAATAGTAGAACCTAATGATGAGATAAAAGATAATTGGGAACGAATATATGGTCCGGGTATTATTAAACCAACTACAAAAATTTTATACAGCTAAATGAAATTACAGTCACTATCAGGTAAAGGTTTTGATATGGTTCGTAAGGCCAGAGGAACTTTGACCGAAGAAAAAACAACTATCAAGAAAGAAGAAAAGACTAAAATAGAAGTTGTGATTTTAGGTATTGATGAAGGTGAAGGAACTGTTAATGAAATTTTGCAGCAGGTTTGTAAAGAACTTAAAGTTAAATGTACATCTATCAATGTTGGTCAAGCTTGGATCTCAGATCAAGATATTGAAAAAGGTACATTGGTCGTTTCTAATTATGATGGTAACGATAAAAAAGAAACTATCTCTATAGGAAAAACTGTTGTGTTTGTCCGACGTGGAGCCATTTTAGATATGGCTGGACAATCACTAACAAGTTTGTTTGAAAGTGCTGGCTGTTTCATGGTCAATGATTTAGAGTCTATGTTATTGTGTGACAATAAGATGGCTACAGCAATTCAATTAGCTAGTCATAATGTTGCAGTACCTAAAACATCTATTGTCAATAATAAAAAGAGTATTGAAGATGCTCATAGGCATATTGGTGGTAACTTTCCAGTAATTATAAAAACACTAACAGGAACACAAGGTGTTGGTGTGGCTAAAGTTACAGATCAAGAATCTTTAGTTTCTGTTTGTGAGGCGTTATGGAAATATGATGCGGTTATTCTACTTCAAGAATATTTGGACATTGATTTTGATGTCCGTAGTTTGGTTGTTAATAATAGAATTTTAGGTGCAGCAAAACGAATAACAGATAAAGATGAGTTTAGAAGTAACGTACACTTAGGTGCAACAACGAAACCTTATATCTTATCAGATGAAGAAAAGAAAGTGGTTTTATCCGCAGCTAGAGCCACTGGTGGTTATATGATAGGTGTTGATCATTGTTTAGTTAAGGATGAAATTATTATTTTAGAATGTAATGGTTCTCCAGGTATTCGATCACACTTTGAAGGATATGATATGTCAGACTGGCCTCAACAAAATATAGGTACCAAAACTGATAAAGAAATTTTTAAGATGATAGTTGAATATTTAAGTATAGATATTCACCGCAGAAATAGATTTAGGCAAGAAGCTGGTTATATAGAATCTCTAACGGTTGATGGTATTGATGATCCAATCAGAGCTAAAATGGATACTGGTAACGGAACTAAAGCAACAATGTTCTATGTAGATGAAATAAAAATTAAAGGTAAGGTAGTACATTGGGAAAAGAATAAACATAAATTTAAATCAAAGCTTATTGGAATAAGTAAACCACAACGAGCCTTTAGTCCAAAGATGGAAGAACGACCTGTAGTTGAAGTAGCTATAGAGTTTAATAATAAACGATATGAAAATGTTCCTTTGGGTTTAACTACAGATGATAGTTATAGTGAAATGTTAGTTAATAGAGATTTACTTACAAGATTTAAAGTTTCAGTAAATCCTAACAAACGATTTGTTTTATCCGATTGGACAGAAAAGGATAAAATGCCACCCGGAAAGATTGACAAAAAGAAAAACCTATGATATAATGTTTACATGAGTGATTTCTATATTAGTGTATTGCAACGGGCTGATAAGCTCCTTGTTCGTGAATTTAAAGATGGTAAAAGAATCAAACATAAAGTTAAATATGAACCAACACTTTATGTTCCTGTAAAGAAGCAAACAAACTTCAAAACACTTACAGGTCAATTTGTGGCTCCATATAAATGCGAGTCAATTTATGATGCTAAATCTTTCTTGAGCAAGTATGAAGATCAGCCCGAACTGGTCTATGGTATGGAGCGGTATCCCTATGCATGGATTGCTGAAAATTATGAAGGTATTATTGATTGGGATATTAGTAAACTCAGAACTATTACGATAGATATAGAAGTTGCGTGTGAGAATGGATTTCCAAATCCTGAAGAGGCTTTGGAAGAAATGTTGTGTATCACAGTAAAGAATCAGTCTAATAAAGAAATTATAGTTTGGGGTCTTTATGATTATACTAATGATCGTGAAGATGTAAATTATATACAGTGTTCAGATGAGAAGGATCTATTAAAGAAATTTTTAGAGTTCTGGGAATATTTTGAACCTGATATTGTTACAGGATGGAACTGTAAATTTTTTGACATACCATATCTATGTAATCGTATTACAAGATTGTTTGGTGAAGATGAAATTCAAAAAATGTCTCCATGGGGCATTGTACATTCTAGAATAACACACCTCTCTATAGGACGTGAAGTTCAGATGTATGATATCTTAGGTGTATCTATTCTAGATTACCTTGACCTGTATAGAAAATATACTTATAGTAATCAGGAGTCATATGCTCTTAACCATATTGCATATGTAGAATTGGGTGAACGTAAACATGAAAACCCACATGAAACATTCCGAGATTGGTATATAAACGACTATCAATCATTTGTTGATTATAATATTCAAGACGTTGAGTTAGTTGATAAGTTTGAAGATAAGATGAAGTTAATTGAACTTCATTTAACGATGGCTTATGAAGCAAAGATTAATCCAAATGATGTGTTTTCTCAAGTTCGTATGTGGGATGTTATCATTTATAACTTTTTAAGAGAAAACAATATTGTTGTACCTAGAAGAAAAGTTAAAAGAAAAGATGCATCATATGAAGGTGCATATGTAAAAGAACCAATTTTAGGATTACATAATTGGGTGATGTCGTTTGATTTGAATAGTTTGTATCCTCATCTCATTATGCAGTATAACATCTCACCAGAAACTTTGGCAGCCGAAGGTAATGGTCAAGTTAATGTAGAACGAATGTTAAATAAAGAAGTTGAGATTCCAAAGGACGGCTATACCGTTACACCAAACGGTGCACGTTTTAGAATTGATGAGCAAGGATTTCTTCCAGCACTAATGCAAAAGTTTTATACAGACCGTGTTAAGTTTAAACAATGGACATTAGAGGCTCGTAAAAAATATCAACAGAATAAAGATAAAAAATATCTTAATGAGATTTCAAAATATAATAATATTCAAATGGCTCGTAAGATTGCTTTGAACAGTGCTTATGGTGCAATCGGCAATCAGTATTTTAGATATTACGATACTCGTATGGCTACGGCAATAACCTTGGGTGGTCAATTATCAATTCGATGGATTGAAAATAAAGTAAATGAATATCTCAATAAAGTATTACAGACTACAGATATTGATTATGTTATAGCATCAGATACAGATTCAATTTATGTAACCTTTGATGACTTGGTTAAGAAAGTTAATCCTAAGAATCCTATTAACTTTTTAGATAAGGTTGCAACTGAAAAGTTAGAGCCATTTATAGAAAAGAGCTTTAAAGAGTTGGCTGTATATGTAAATGCATACGAACAGAAAATGGAAATGGCAAGAGAAGTCATAGCAGATAAAGGTATATGGACAGCTAAGAAACGATACATTCTCAATGTACATGATAGTGAAGGTGTACGATATGCAGAACCAGAATTAAAAGTGATGGGTATTGAGGCGGTAAAGTCCTCAACTCCAGAACCGTGTCGAGATAAAATTAGAGAGGCATTGAAACTTATTATAGGTGAAGATGAAAAAACTTTGAATATGTTTATTCAAGAATTTCATAAGACGTTTATGGAACTTGATCCTGAACAAATAGCTTATCCAAGATCGTGCAATGGATTAAAGAAGTGGGGAGATAGTTCTAGTATATTTAAGAAAAAATGTCCAATGCATATTAAGGGTGCATTAATATATAATCATTTACTAAAACGTCATAAGGTTACACACAAGTATCCTTATATACAACAAGGTGATAAAATTAAATTTTTAGAATTAAGATTACCAAACAAGATGCAGTCGAATGTTATTTCGTTTATGACAAGACTACCGAAAGAATTTGACTTGCATAATATGATAAACTATGATATAATGTTTGATAAGAGTTTCGTTGAACCTTTAACATTTATTCTTGACCAGATTAATTGGCACGTAGATAGAAGTTATGGGACACAACGAACTCTAGAGGATTTATTTGGATGATGACCCCACAAGCAAAATCAGTTTTGCAAAAGGTAATAGCTGATAATGGTGTAGGTAATAAAGCTAAAAACATTATGGGCGGCCGTTGGACAAAAGATTCTCCCTTTATACTTTTTAAGAGTTTATCTATAACTCAAAGAGGAGATTGGGGAGAGAAAATGTTTGAAGAATCTTTTGGTATTAAATGTCAACCCACAGGTATTGATTTACCAGAGTTGGTTGCTGATGTTAAAACATTTACTAGAGCATATGAAAGAACTAAATTTAGTGGTTGGGCTTGTTTGGATCTTAACCCAGATTGGTATTTTATATACCTTATATTTCCAGATGAATATCAATTATATAAAATACCAGGAAATGATCAGTGTGTGAAGAATCCAAAAGCCAATCATCGCAATGACAGGCAGTTTGGAAAAATAGATATTACAAGAGTTGATATAGAGAGATTTATAAGACATGGGTATCGAGTTGATGATGACCCAACAAATAAGCTTAAAACACCATTAGAAAATTTATTTTGAATGAACAAGGAATTAATCATGCAAGAAATAATCAATTACCTCTCTGAGCGAGATTTTTATTTGAACAAAGGCGAGTTTCGCTATTGTACGGATAAGTATGGCAAGGAGTTGTTTCGTAAGGCTGTGGCCTACTATGTTGCCGAAAAGCGACCGCTGTTTCCTTTTCGAGAAGTTTCATATGAAAAGATGATAGATTCTTTTCGTAAACTACAACGGGCCGACTATACGAAATTTATTACACCAACAGATCAAATAGATAATGAAGTGATCGAGAAGTATGATGATTACAAATATGAGTTTAAATCGTGCGGACAGGGGCTTATAGACGGGCCTACGGCGTTTAATGAAGTAAGTGATCACTTTATGAATCATTTACGTTTACGGTGTGGTTCATATGGGTTCATGGCACCAGCACAAGTATGGGAAGAAGGTACTGCAAAACAGATATGGTCATCTATAGGTGGTTTGTGGAGGGGTGTAAATAGTTCCGCAGATTTAAGTCCCAAGAGTGTTATGGAGGTCTTACGTCTTGGTACATATATTGCAACGCAGTTTAAACCTATAGTGGCTAAGGTCATTTATGAAATGACAGATGCCAAGACTGTGTTAGATACTTCAATGGGTTGGGGTGATCGACTCGCTGGGTTCTTTGCATCAAACGCAACACATTATATTGGATGTGATCCCAATCCAAATACGTTTGAGGTATACTCTGAGATGATTAAAGAGTATAGTAGGATGGCACCAGGTAAGACTACTCAAATCTATAGATGTGGTGCAGAAGATTTGCCATGGGATAGAATTAAAAATGTGGACTGTGCGTTTACTAGTCCACCATATTATGCAACTGAAAGATATAATGAAGGGGGGCAATTTGAAAAGGATCAATCATGGTCCAAATTTGATGAGTACACTCGATGGAGAGATGAGTTCTATCTCCCTGTTGCACTAAATAGTTTTAATTCTTTAAGTGAGAATGGGTTTCTAATGGTTAACATTATGGACCCGAAAATTAAAGGAGTAAGATATTATTCATGTGATGAATTAGTAGATCACCTACAACCTCATTTTCTTGGACAAATTGGAATGAGAATTATGCAACGTCCTCAAGGCAAGAATAAATTTGAAACTAAAGAAGAACTGATAGACTTTATGAATAAAACCTATATTGAGAATGTATGGTGTTTTGGAAAAAATAAAGTTTTTGATTTGTTTCCCCATAAACGCCGAGCCACACTTGAGGGTTTATTC
>NZDU01000032.1 GCA_002688875.1 Candidatus Pacearchaeota archaeon
TGAGGTAGTTGCATTCGTGGTAATAGCCGTCTGAGCCTTTGCAGAGAGTTGAGGCTGAGATGATTGCTGATTGTAGAATTACTAAGGCTATTGTTATTGTGAATAGTAAAAGTAGTTTGTTTTTCATGGGTCTTTAGTGGATAGATGGTATTTAAGGGTTTTGGTTTTTTGGGTTTTGTAAATTTTACAGAATTAATCTATAGGGGCAACTTCACGCCGAGACTCTAACCTGAGTAGGGGAACCACGTAGAATGTTAAATTAATCTTAGTTAATTATGCAGGTATTATTTCACATTTAAACTTTTCAGTTTCAACAATTTTCTTATCAACTCCGCTAGAAAATCCAAATATTGACTTTAGATTACTTTCATAATGTTCCCCAATAGGAGAACTTCTTAATAATGAACTTAAAACTTCAATTAATAATCTACTAGTTAGATGCTCGTTTCCCACTTCTTCTGATGACTTGTATATTGTATTAAGTTGATTTAATGTAAATTTACATTCAACAGCTTTATCTCCAGATTTATATTTCACAATACAATTATTATTCTCCTTCCCTCCTACAGAAAATATGCTCTCTATAGAATTCAAAAAAATAATTTTAGAGGGATTGCAATCCCTTAAATTAATAGAACTACACTCCAAATTTTTTTTGATATCTGAATTTTCTTTAAGATAATCCTTGTTATAAAAATCGATATCTTCTGATACTTTTCCGCAATCTATGATGTTTACATTACTATTATTTATAGAATCTTTATCTCCTCCTATTAAGAAAAATGCAATAGCTACTCCTACTAAAATCACCAATATAATTAATCCCTAAACCAATAAAGACCCTTTTTTTCTCATGTTTAATATTTGAATCTAGATTATTTAAAGTTTTACTATGTGAAACTCTCAAGTTTTTCCAATAAATAGTTTTAAATAGAGTTCATTTTTATTATTTCTACCCTAAGGGAAAGGGCTACAATGTTTATTTTACAAAGCCGGTTTGTTGATTTTAATATTTTTCCTCATCAATTTCATCGCATGCACAACCAACGCATTCCTCTCCCTCTCCGCAATCTTCGTCATTTCCGCATTCATGGCATTCGTATGCATCTTCGTAACATTTATCATCCGGTTCTGTGCAAACTCCGATGTCGCAGTCTGAATCTACGATACATTCAGTGGGTGTGTTGGGAATTGTTACTATGACTAGGGGTAGTTGGGGCTTGGTCCGTAGAAGAACTCGTTGAGTGCTTCTAAGATTGAGAAACTTCCTAGACCTTTTTCATTGGCAGGGGTGAATGATAAAAGCGAGATTATTATTAGGGCTACTATTAGTGATATTAATAAAATTAGATTGAGGTTATTGGAGTTTTTATGGGCTCTTTTAGAATTGGTTTTGGATTTGTTAAAGTTCTTTTTCCTCTTTTTCATGGGGTTTTAAGGTTAGAGGAGTTTATAAAATTGTTGATTTATAGTTTCAATAATATTTATTAAAAGTATCTTCATCATATATTTTAGGAGTAAAATCGAAGGATGATAATTTTTTTATTTCATGTTTTTTTATCAAATTTTTTTCATTAAGTTCAAATCCTACGGCATTATATCTATCACTTTCTCTTAAAACTTCAGCAACACTTTTAGGGTTAGACTCATCAAGATATTTATGATATGATTCAAAAATCTCTGTAGATTCCTCCTCATTTGAATGTTTAAATTTTCCCTTTTCTTGCATTATAAGAAGCTTTGTTATATTATCATTATGTGTAAGAATAATTGAAAGAGGATGGGTCCTTATCCCCCAACCAGAATCAAGTTTTCTATAAAAGTTGAGATTTGATAAATCTTCATCACTAGGAATGAATATTCCATGTGGGTGAGAATGTAAGCTTAATAGTGTATAGCTAGGTCCAAATTCATCAACGTTTGGATCATCATCAAGTTGAAAGTCTTCCTTACTACCACATTCATCTGAAAATCCTACTTCTACCGGGGAAACTAGAAAATCTTTCGAATATCCTTCTTGATATACATTGAATTGAGATTCTAATCCTAATTCTAATGTATCGATTACTTGATCTAGATTCTTCTGGAAATCTTGACTTTTGAATACATTTCTTAGATGATACCTTGTTATTGGATATACATGTTTTTGAGTGGTCATTTTAATAGTAGAAAAATGAGAAGGCTCTTGGGTAGTGTGAGTATGAGTATGAGAATGAGCTTCGGTAGTAGTTGCCGTATCCGTAGCCGAATCCGCTGAATCCACTGCCGTAGTATCCGCCTCTAAATCCTCCGTAATAGCCTCCGTTGAAGGATTTTGGGTATGAGATTCCTGAGCCTACGAAGTATCTTGGTGGGTTGGAATCGCCGTTGATGTATTTTGTGTAACGGTAGTTTCCGTATGGGCCTTTGAATATTGGTGTTGATGCTTTGTTGGCTATGTTGTAGTTTCCGTATGAGTTTTGGTTGTTTGAGTTGTAGCTTAAGAATGGTTTGTCGCAGTCGTCGTAATAGCCTGCTGAGTTTTGGCAGATAGCTGCTGAGACGCTTGCTAGAGTTATTGTGATGATTGCTAGTGTTAATAGTGGGAGAGATAGTTGTTTTTTCATTTTATGGAAAATTGTCTCCTATTTTATATCCTTTGAAAAATCTTAGGTTTATATCTTTTAATTTAGATTCCTTTACTGGACTGTAGGCTTTTTTCTCATCTCCTAATGAAGTTATATAAGTAACTTCTACTGGAAGGTTGCTACAGTTTCCCCTATCTTTTTCTTCCCTATCATTACGATTATTTGAGTCATATTTTCTAATATCAACTACTACTCCTAATGTGGGTTGATTAGGCTTTTCTTCAGTTTTTGGAGGATTTGGTTTTGAAACTACCATTGCTTCTAGACTTTTTAATATAGCTTTTCCGATTCTCATGAAAATATCGGTTGAAATAGGTATATAAATGTTTCTATAACGTCATTGTTGAGTAGTTAAAATAAATGTATTATTTCTTAACAAATTCAACATTTTCTAGATTTTCAAACTCTTTGTCTCCTGTAAGGAATTTTAGTCCGTTATCAAGTGCGAGGATATATCCTAGGCAATCGACGTAGGATAGTCTTTTGCCTCTGTTTTTAATTTTGAATTCTGAGGCTTTGAAGATGTTTTCATTGTTGGGATTTATTAGGTGTCTTTTGAATTGGTAGAAGAATTCTTGTGCGATTGTTTCGTTGAAATCTCTGAGAAGAACGAAGTAGAATTCGTAGAGATTGTAGAGTGAAGTGTATAAATCGTGGTCTAAGAATGGTTCGAATTTTTTGTTTCCTTTTGCAATTTCGATCATTGCGTATGTATCAAGAAAGTAACTCATCTTATTATTCATTTCTTGTTTTGTCTTTGAATTCCTGGGTATTTATGTTCCAATCTTTTAGTTTGCCGAATAGGTCTTTTATAGATTGGTTTTTTTGTTCTAAAGGTATTTGGATATTTTTATCTTCTTTGATTTTTAAGATAGATTCTGTGGTGATGTTTGTTGTTTCCATGTTATGTGGAAGTCTAAGGATTATTTAAGAGTTTTGATTGTGGTTATTTTCTCTAGAAATGATTAGTGATTGTGTTGAGAGAAGATTGAATGTGATGTTTTGTGAATTTTGTGATATGTGGTAAATATGATTACCAATAATTTGTACTATTTGTTCTTAATTCTTTATCGTTCCAGAGGTCTTCTTGAATCTTTTCAGCTAATGGGTCCGCAACCACTCCCTTAACTTCTACGAGAACACGGCCCTCACTAGTATATATTCTAACTAGTGAATCGTTGGGAAATTCTCCAACACAATAAGTATTAATACCTTGCATCTCCCAACTATCTGAAAGTTCTGAATGGGTAGCAAATTTTTGTTCTAATCTCGATTTTATTTCCTCTTTTCTATTCTCATCTAATTCATCCGAAGTGAAAGTTTCTACAAATCCTTTAGGTGTAATTTCGCCTTTTTTAGATCTTCTTGATTTATATTTTCCTATATATACTGACATAAAAAGTCAGATAATATTTACTATTTAAATTCTCCTATACTGCTCCGCATCCCACTTGCGCTGGGACGCTCCGCAAACTCAATTGATATCTTAATACCAAAACCAGCGAAATCACTCTCACCGATCAAAATAATTTTAAAACATACCAATAAGATCAAGAAAAATTTGGTTAGCAAAGCTTCCAGATTTTTCTGAAATAAACTATTCGTTCTCCTTCAACCCTTTCCTATCTCTGATCTTCTTGACTACTTCGCTCAAGATAGATCTTGGGACGGGTTCGAATGATTGGTCGATCATGCTGAAAGATCCTCGGCCTTCTGTTGATGATCTTATGTCGCTGGCTAGTCCGATCATTTCGGCTACTGGGAGTTTGGTCTTTATAGTGACGTGACCTGAGGTTTGTTCGATGTCTCCGATTTGTCCACGTTTGCTTTGCATTAGTTTGGTTAGATTACCCATTTGGTCTAGAGGGCCTTCTACTAATAGGGTTTGGATTGGTTCTAGGAGGATTGGGCCTGCTGATTCGATGGCCATTCTCATTGAGTCTCTTACTGCTGGATAGACTTGGGCTGGACCTCTATGGATTGCGTCCTCGTGGAGTTTTAGATCTACTAGGCTAATTTTGAGTTTGGCGCAAGGTTCTCTTGATAGAACACCTGCATCGACAACTTGTTCGACTCCATCCATGATCATTTCAATTACTTCGTTCATGTGAACTTCTCCTTTGGTTTTGTCTAAGAATACACAGTCTTTGTAGATGTTTCTATATTGTCTTGCTTCTTCGTTGCTTACTCCTAGCTCAGATAGTTTGTTCCATAAGTCTTCGTTCTTTTTCTTTGTTCTTCCATCGTTGATTTCTCCTTTCTTCATTGCTTCGTAGACAGAGTCTTCTAAGGGTTCGACGTTGATCCAGAATAGGTTGTGTTTGTTTGGAGATTTACCTTCTCCAGTTTTGCTTTCTTTGCTTACGGTTTCTCTGTAAACTACGATTGGTTGAGAGGTTTTTACTTCTACTCCTTTTTCGGTCTTTATTCTGTTTTCTATAATCTCTAGATGTAGCTCGCCCATTCCTGACATTAAGTTTTCTCCGGTTTCTTCATTGATTTCAATTTTTAGGGTTGGGTCTTCTTTTCCGACTTTTTTAAGGACTTCGATTAGTTTTGGTAAGTCTTGCGGTTTGTTTACTGAGATGGATTTTGTGATTACTGGATCGAAGATGTGTTTGATTGATTCGAAGCTTTCTTGTGGTTCTAAGGTTACTGTTTCTCCTGGTTGACTTATTAGTCCAGTTATTGCTAGTACGTTTCCGGCTGGGACGCTCTCTAGTTGTTCAGGTTTTATTCCGTTGTATACAAGAACTTGTTGGATTTTTTGTTTCTTTTTTTCGTTATTTAGATAGACTTCCATTCCGGGTTTTAATGTTCCTGAGAATAAACGGCCTGCTGAGATTTCTTTTCCTGATTTTGAGTCTATGATTGTATTTGTGATTACGAAGGCAGGTTCGGCGTTTTTGTCGCACGCTAATAGGCCTTTTCCGAATTCAGTTTCTTTGTCTCCAGGCCATATCTTTGGGATTCTGTATTTTTGGGCTTGAACTGGGCTTGGTAAATGTTTAATTACTGAATCTAATAGGACTTCATGTAATGGTGCGTTTTTCCAGAACCAGTCTTTTCTTTCTTCTGCATCTTTTTCTTGGATGTCTATTACATCTTTGAAGCTTACGCCTTTTTTCTGCATGAAAGCTGCTGATAATGCCCAGTTTTCTTTGGCTGAACCGAAGATTACAGAACCATCTGCAACATTAACTTTCCATTCTTCTCTTAATTCTGGTTCGGCTATTTGTTCTATTAATAAGTTAAAGTGATCAATGACTTTTTTAAAACGTTCTTGCATTTTCTCAGGAGTTAGTTTTAGTTCTTTGATCATTCTGTCAACTTTATTTATGAATAGGACTGGTTTTACTCTTTCTCTTAATGCTTGTTTCATTACTGTTTCGGTTTGTGGCATTATTCCTTCGATTGCACAGACTAGTACAATTGTTCCGTCGATGGCCCTCATAGCACGAGTAACGTTTCCTGAGAAGTCTACGTGTCCTGGAGTGTCGATTAAGTTGATTAAGTATTCTTTGTCTTCTAGCTCGTGGGCCATTGAAACGTTTGCGGCGTCTACTGTTAATAGACGTTCTTGTTCGTCGGCGTGTTGCCATGTTGCCATTCCACCATCTAGGTCTCCTGCTAGTTTTTCGTTCATCATTCCTGCGGCTGCTAGTAAGTTGTCTGTAAGAGCCGTTTTACCGTGGTGAATGTGTGCACTCGTTGCTATATTTCTGATGTTTTCTTGGTTTGCAACAAGTCTTTTGATTCGCTCGAAGGGTGTTTCTTTTTTTGCCATTTTAGTTAATTGTTTGTGAGTAGGTTATATGTAAAATATAATCCTGATCCAACGGCTACTAAATATCCTAGATTTAATAATTCGATGCCTGCGTGATATGTTTTGTCAAGAGATCCTTCAATAAATTTATTTAAAGTAATTTTTTGCCCACTTCTTAAATTAGCATTTCTCGCATCTTTTCTTAAACTTAATCTTGATTGGGCATTAAGTGCCCCATAGAATGGAATCCAATCTTTTCTAAATTCTGTTCTAGGAAAAACATTACTAACCCGGTTAAGTTCTGCAGATGTTGATGGTGTTAGTGTGTCATCTAAATTTCCCATTCCTAGTTCTAAATCGTTATCCATTTGATAATATTTGATGTTAAGTTTGGTTTTTAAAGGTTTCTTATTAAGATTTTTCGATTGAGATTATGATTATTTCTCCGATTATGTTAATTATAATTATTCCTAGATTAACAAATGTGTGGAACCAGGAAAAGATGTATTCTCTTGGTGCGGTCAATAGAATGTGGAAGAAAAGAATTATGCTTGATATTATTATTAATAGTCTAAAGATATCTTTTGTTTCCATTTATCTGAAAATATAATAAACTGCAATTCCAAGAATGCCAAGAATTATGGCTGCGATTACTATTCCAATTGCAATACCGTATCTTAATTCTTTTTCTCCTTTTTTCATAATATTGAAAGATAAATTATGTTTAAATAATTATCCTAGAATTTGATGCTTCTACTTTTATCTTGCAGAATCAGCCTGTTTTTCTGAATCTCTTTTTTTAGACATTGAGAAACTGTCCATGTCTTGTTTGTATGCTTTGACTAACTCATCGGCTAGGGCTTGTTCGATTTTTGTTTTTTTGTTGAATGATTTGTCGTAGCTTCCTTGGACCATGTTTCTTAGGGTCATTGTGAATCTTCTTAGGGGGCTGACGTCAACTGCTTGTGGGTAACGGGCTCCTCCATATTCTATGATTGTTACTCCGTCTCTTGGGGCGGCGTTTTCGATTGCTGTTACTAAAACTTGGACTGGGTTTTCTTTTGTTTTTTCTTCTATGATTTTTAGAGTGTTTAATACTATTCTCATGTTCTGGCTGTATTTTCCTGTTTTCCAACCTGTTTGGATTTTGTGTTTTTTTCCTCGATGTCCTGGAACTGCTATGAGGTTAGCGAATACTTCTAGAATGTTTAGTTTGGCTCGTGAAAATTTTTCTCTGACTCTACCATGGCTTTTTACGTTTAGTTTTGGTTCTAGATTCATATATCGTTTCATTCCTGGATCTTGGACTTTTACGTTAGTTACATCGTATAAGCCGAAGAGTTTGAAATTGTCTTTAGTTGGTTCTAGTTCTGCCATTTGGTCTAGAGGTTCTTCTGTTTCGGTTTGATCTTGTAATTCTTGTTCTGTTTCGATTTGGGTTTCTTGGGGTGTGTTCATTTTTATTTAGGGTGTATTTTTAATATATTTTCATTAGGATAGTCTTCGATTATAATTTTATCTTCCCTTTTTGAGAAATCTGGAAAAGGGTCTTTTACTCTTTCACTTGGTAATATGGGTTGGTGTTCTGGTTTGAAATCATCTTCAAAAGGTTGGAAATAGTCTTTTGCCATTTTATCTTCTTCCCTTCTCTATCTTTCCAGACCATAATCTTGATAGGGGTTGATCGTTTACTTTTGTGACTTTCCATCTTACTCCGGGAATATCTCCTTTTGATCTTCCTTGTTTACCGCCAATACGTTCGATCATGACTTCATCGTGTTCATCGATGAATTTTTGGGCTAGGTTTCCGGGGATGAAGGCAGTTACTATTTTGCTGTTTTTGATGAGTTGGACTTTGCAGCATTTTCTCATTGCTGAGTTTGGCTGTTTTGCTTCTTTTTGGACTTTTTCGGTTACTATTCCTTTTGCCTGGTTCTTACCGCCTAAGGGGTCGGATTTTTTGAAAAGATCGAGGGTTCTGACTTTGTAAGCTCGGTCTCGCCATCTAAATTTGCTTCGATTCTTCATTAATTTTGTTGCGTTATTTAGTCCCATTTTATAGGTTAGTAATATTATTTTATGAAGGTATAGGTTTAAAAAGGTTTGTTTTGATTGATAATTATGGTAAAGGTTTTGGTAGTAGATGATGATGAAGGTATGAGGAATAGTTATGAGTTGTTGTTTAGGGCTGTTGATTATGAATGTATTTGTGCTGAGGATGGGAATGAAGGACTTGCTAAGGCATTAGAACACAATCCTGATTTGATTATCTCTGATAGAAATATGCCTAATATGAATGGTTATGAGATGGCTTTGAGATTAAGGGGTGATGAGGGAACAAAACCTATTCCTTTAATTGGAATTGGGGATTTTCAAGAGTTCGAGAAATATTTGTTCAATCAAACGTATCTTAAGGGCAATGTTTCGGTTCTTAAGGTTATTCAGCCATTTTTGGAGAAATAGATAAGTTTAGTGTTGTGTTTTATTTTCTTTTTAAATATTGTTTAATTTGTTTTACTTGTTCTGGGTTGATTGAGATGTCGAAGTCGAGGGCATGCTGATTTTCAATTATTAGGTTCATGAAATTGTTTGGTTTGTAATTGTATTCAAATAGATATCTAGTTATAGGTTCACTAGTATGGTTAAGGCCTAATGTATGTCCTATTTCGTGGCATACATATGTTGAAACTCCATTGATTAATTCTTCCTCGTTTTCTGGATTATAGGGAACAATTGATGGGAAAATTCTGGCGATGTGGTTGTGTTTACTTCCAAAACCTTTATGCATGTAATCATTTCTCATATTGTAATTAAATTTTTCTAAAATTTCTATTTCGGCTTTTTTATATTCGATGGCTTTTTCTTTTATGTGATCTTTGATATCAGATTTTAATTCATCTACCAGTTTTTCACCTCCTAATTCATAGACTAAATCCCAATTCGGAGTATTATACAATTTAGCTTTGAAGGTGTATTCTATCGCTATGTGGTTTTTTGTTAATTTTGTTTTGTCGATTTTTTTGTTTCTTTTGAAGTCTATTTGAAGATCGAAATTATCTGAATAGAATTCGGTTACGTTATCATATATTGAGACCCATAAGCCTCCATCGTTGTTATTGTGAAAAGAATCACTTAACATATCTTTAGGGACTTTTTGGAAATGGATATCTACTAGGATTTTGGGTCTAGCTTCTCTTGGTTTAGTTTCTTCGGCTAGAGATTCTAATGGGGCTAGGGTGGAAAAAGTCATTGCTGTTCCAAATGCGAGTGTACTTATAGTTTTTAAGAAATATCTTTTTGTATTCATATTATAATCTAATCTTCTAATAATATTTATAGATTATGCTGTTTTTTGATTATTGCAAAATGTAGGAAATAGAATTTGAGAATATCAAAATTATTTTATCATCACTTTCTTTACGTCGAAATATTGTTCGAGAATGTTTGTCATTTCGTTAAGTCTTACTCGGTTTCTTCCGATTAGTGAGGCTTTGTTTTGGCTACCTGCAGTGATTATTGCTTCGTTGTCTTTTATTTCGATGGCTTTAAATTTTACGGGTTTTGTGATTATTGAGACAAAGCTTTCTATGTCTTCTTTTCCTCTTGGTATTGCGACTATCTTAATTTTCTTGCCGATCATTCTATTTAATTTAGCTAAGTTGCTGCTGTCTTTTCCAATTGATTTCATTACAAATTTTTTTGGGACTGCGAAAACTATGGTGTTGTTGTATTCGAAGCAATGACTGCATCTTATTTTTGTTATCTTCGTGAAAAGATTTGCGTATCTTATGAACTGCATGTCTAAAACTTTTATCATCGTAAATTTTGTAAAATTCTTTATGAGATGTTATGTTTAAATTAGTTTTTAAATGTTACTAATGAATATAATTGTTTGTCGACGGTGAGAATAAATCGATTTTAAAATTTGGATTATTTCTTTTTTTGTACTTTCTCTACGATTGGTTCTGTCCCTTTATGAGAAGTATCCCTAACGTATTTTGTGATATTTGCGACAGATTTATCTGACTTTGGTTTTTCATCGGAAAGTGAGCCTGTTACTTCTACCATTAATCCTGGAAGTCCTGTACCTACTGGAACTGGTTGATTAAGGATAATGTTTTCGATTACTGAATTTAGTTCGTCTTTATTTTCTTTTAGGGTTGCGTTAACGAATTGTTTGATTGGTGTTTCGAAACTGGCACGTGCTAATATGGAGGATTTTTGTGAGATTATTCCCATTCTTGTTATACCTTTTACAATTCCTTCTGAAGTCATGGCATCGGAGATGAGTTTTAGATGTCTTTTGTCTATGTCAAGTCCTTGAGAATTAATTACTTTTTCGATTTCTCTTATTATTGTTGCTCTTGCAACTTCGATTCCTAGCACGTCTGAAACTTCGTGGATGTCGTTGCTTATGGTTCTTGATTCATCGACTTCTTTGAATTGAATAATTTCTTTTAGATTATTTCCGGCTGTAAGGATTACATATTCTCCGTCTCTTTTTACAACTAGGATTTGAGAAATTCCAGATATTCCTGAGATTTGAGTATCTTTGATTTTTTCTTTTAATTTATATATTTCTTTGAAATCTAGGTCTTTTCCATCGAAGATTATTGAATTGTTNGCTATCTTAATTTTGTTGGTTATTTTTCCTTCTTCGTTTAGTCTTTTTACTATTGTAGGTAGGGAAGAGTGGACTCTTTTGACAGCTTCGGTGTCTACTAGTGCCTCGATCTTTTTATCTGAGAAGTTTATTTTTATTTCTTTAACAATTTCTTTTAATTTGACTTCTTTGATTTTTTCTGCTAAGACTCTTGCGTTTTTTTCATCGTTGAACGCTTTGTTTAGATAGACTTCCATTTCGGGTGTTGAAGGGGTACGTCTTGCGTCAAATATTTCGATTAATCGAGGAAGACCTGAGGTTACCTGCATTTCTGCAACTCCGGCGAAGTGGAATACATTTAATGCCATTTGTGTTGAAGGTTCTCCGAAAGATTGTGCTGTTAAGATTCCTATGGCTTCTCCGGCTAGAATGTCCTTGTCGCTGTGTAGGTCTGAGACAGATTTTCCATCTTCACCGTATAGGAATTGTATGATTCTTCCGGAACCATCTCTTACAGTTTTGTCGTATTCAACTCTTATGTCTTGTAGTGCGTTTGCTAATCTTCTGTAGAGGTAACCTGATTTTGGTGTTCTTAGTGCGGTGTCCATTAATGCGTCTCTTCCAGTTATTGCTCCGAAGAAGAATTCGTAGGGTTTTAGTCCGCTTAAGAATGATGAGTAGATGAAACCTCTTGACTTTGGAGATAGGTCATGTTCCTTGAAGAAAGATAAGGTTCTGTTACTGAATCCTATTCCTATTCTTTTTGCCCATAGTGCCTGTTGACCGACGCAACATGCCATTTGAGTGATGTTAAGAACGCTTCCGCCAGATCCTGAATCCATCATTATACTTATTGGATCGTTTTTGTAGACTTCTTTTCCTACTACTTTCCCAATTTTTGTTCTGATTTCGTTTAAAGCCTGTAAGATTTTTATTTCTCTTGTTTCTTCATTTGATTTACCTGGAATGACTTCTAAAGTATTGTTGTTGAAATTTTCTATAATGTTATTAGTTTTATCTTCGGCTTCCTTGATTATTTCTTCAGTGGATTTTTTAACTTTTTGGTTAACGTTTAAGTCTTCTACGGATATTGTGAAACCGTGGCCTGTGAGATATTTTGTACCGATGGCGAATGAGTTTTCTAGAACTTCTATTGTTTTCTCTCTTCCTAGGTCTTTGTCTACTTGTTTTAGTAAGTGCCCGGTTTCGACACCGAATACGTTTTCGTCTACTTTTCCTTCGTTTATTCTTCCAGCTTTAATTGAGAATGGGTCTCCTTTTTTTGTTTTGGCTTGATAGTCTATTTTTGGGATTGCTTCTGAGATTATATCGTTTCCAGTAGGATCTGATTTTATAGAATCGTTTTCTATTCCTGAATTATAAAGTAATTGTGATGCTTCTGCTTTGGATAATTTTTCTTGGCTTAATAAATAATTTCCGGTTACCGCGTCGACGATGTTTCCTAGAAGGTTGCTGTTGTCTTTTGCTGACATCATGTTTTTGTTTACGTCCATTAATATTTTTGCTTCTGTTCTTGCTTCTTCAGTTTGAGGTACGTGGATGTTCATCTCATCACCGTCAAAGTCTGCGTTGTAAGGGGGCGCTACTGCTGGATGGATTCTGAAAGTTTTGTAAGGCAAGACTTTAACAAAGTGTGCCATTAAACTTGCCTTGTGTAGGCTTGGGTGACGGTTGAATAATACTACGTCTCCATCAACTAGTTGTCTTTCTACGACGTATCCAGGTTCTAATTCTTCTAAGATTTCTTGTTTTAAATCTGCTGTGATTCTTTTTCTTCTTTTATCTGGTCTGATGATATAATTTGCTGTTGGATAGTGTTCGTTTTTAATGATGCTTCTTAGTTTTTCTATGTTGGAAGAGTTAACTTTTTCGTTTACTGTTAGGATCTCTGCTATCTCGAAAGGTACTCCTATTTCGTTTATTTTTAGGGATGGGTCTGGAGAGATTACGGTACGTGAACTGAAGTTTACTCTTTTTCCTGCTAGGTTGTGTCTTATTCTTCCTTCCTTACCTTTTATTCTTTCAGTGATTGTTTTTAGTGGTTGACCTGAACGGTGACGTGCTGGTGGGATTTTTGTTATTGAATTGTCGAAGAAAGTAGTTATGTGATATTGTAGTAAGTCCCATAGGTCTTCGATGATAACTTCTGGGGCTCCGGCGTTTAGGTTTTCCCAAAGACGTTGATTTGCTCGGATTATGTCGGATAGTTTGTGAGTTAGATCGTCTTCGCTTCTTTCTCCAGATTCTAGAGTAATAGAGGGTCTTACTGTAACTGGGGGGACTAAAAGTAATGTGAGGATTGACCATTCGGGTCTGAATATTTTTGGATCTATTCCTGCGAGTTTAGCTTCTTCGTCAGATATTCTTGATAAAATGTCTCTTATCTCTCCAGGGAATAAACGTTTCTTTCCTACTTTGAAAGTTGTTGGTTTTTGCAACTTAACTTTTTCTTGTTCGGCCATGCAGTGAGGGCATTTTTTTGTATCTTTTGCTCTCTTTAGTCTGTCTTTTATTGTTTTGTATTTTACCATATCTTTTTCTTTGATCATTAGTTTGTTACATTCTGAGCAATAACATCTTAGGAATAATTCGACAATTGGAATGTATTTTATATGGAAAATAGGGCGGGCTAGTTCGATAGTTCCTGGGTGTCCTAGACATTCTTTTAATCTTCCACCACAAGTTCTACATCTTACTCCCGGATCTATTGCACCTAAACGTAGGTCCATTAAACCTCCGTCTACTGGATAACCGTCGACGTCGTAGAGTTCAGGTGTAATGATTTTGGCTTTGCCCATTTTTTTAAGTTCGTCTGGACTGATTAGTGTGAATTGTAGACTTTCTACTTTTTTTCTTACTGGTTTTGCCATTATTGGTAATCTCCCTTAGGTTCATTTGTAGATCTTTTTAGTTTTCTTAATGAATCATATGCTGGGTCTTCTGGATGTGTATCTGCGTATTCTTTCATTTTGTCTAGTTCTCTTCCAATACTAACGCCAAATAATCCAGCGAGAGTTGCATTATCTAGGGCTTCATTTAAATCNTTACTCATATTTNTTNTTCAAATTAAATTTAGTTTTGATGTGAAGTGATTGGATTTCATCNACTAATAGTTTGAAGGCGTATGACATTTCNACTGGNTCNATNTCTTGAGAGTTGCACATTGGGCAGATTAGTTTGTCTCTTATTGAATCTTCGAGGGCGACGGCTCCGCATTTTGTGCAGATGTGTAGTTTGACTTTGTCTGAGTCGTATCTTTCTTTNANTAANANNGANGCTCCGTGGGCTACTAANGCTTGTTGCTCCATTTCTCCTAATCTTANGGCTCCACCTTTTGCACGTCCCTCNATTGGTTGTCTTGTTANTAGGGTTACTTTNCCGCTGGCTCGGGCGTGCATTTTGTTGCTTACCATGTATTTTAGTTTTAGATAGTACATGTTTCCGACGTAGATTTTTAGGTTGATCATTTTACCGTTGACTGGGTTGTAGATTGTTTCTTTACCGTCGGCTCTGAAACCTAGGTCTGTTAATTGGCTTTCTAGGTCTGTTATTTTTTGTCCTGAGAATCCTGTTCCGTCGATTATNTTTCCNGTTAGGGCTCCGACTTTTCCTGCTAGAAGTTCTATTANNTATCCNACTGTCATTCTGCTTGGGATAGAGTGNGGNTTGAATATTACGTCTGGNTTGACACCTTTAGATGTGAATGGGATTTCGTTTTCTGGGACGATTGCTCCAATAACTCCTTTCTGNCCGTGGGAAGTAGCGAATTTATCTCCAAGCTCAGGGATTCTTTGATCTCTNGTTTTGACTCTNATTATTTTATTACCTTGTCCGTCTTCGCTTACAAATACNGCNTCNATNATTCCTTTTTCTTCTTGTCNGATTACTGAGCTTGCTTCTTTTCTTGTTTTAATTGAAATTTCTCTTACTTCTGATAGGAATTTTGGTGGTGTGGTTTTTCCTATGACTACTTCTCCAGAGGATAGTTTTGATTCTGGAGAGACAATTCCGTCGTCTTCTAAATATCTGTATGATTCTTCGGTTCTGTAACCTGAGACATCTTTTTCTGGGATTGTTATTTCGTCTTTTAGCCCGCCTGCGTAGTTTAATTCTACTGAGTTGTATGGACGGTAGTATGTTGATCTTGCTAGCCCTCGGTCTACTGAACCTTTGTTTAGGATTAGTGCGTCTTCCATGTTGTAACCGTCGTGGGTCATTACTGCGACTATTACATTTTGTCCGGCTGGGTGTACGTTTAGAGTGTCGTAAATGAAAGATCGTACGATTGGGACTTGTGGGTAGTGTAGGATGTTAACGTCTGTGTCGATTCTGCACAAGAAGTTTGCTGCGTATAATCCTAGTCCTTGTTTCTGAGTTTTACTTCCTCGGTTTAGTCGGCTTGACTGATCGTAGTTTGCGTAGGGAACTAGAGAGGTCACAACTCCTAGAAGGTCGATTTTATCAATTTCTAAATGTGTGTGTTCGCCGCTAAGATCCTCTTCTGTTAATGAGACTAGGGCGTTTTCTTCTTCGGCAGCGTCTAAGTATTCTATGACTCCGTTTTTGACTAGGTCGTTCCACTTTAGGTTGCCGTCTCTTAACAAGTTTCTATGTTCTTCGGTTAATTTTGATTTTCCATCTTCTATAATAATCAGAGGTCTCATAACTCTTCCGATTTCGGTTGATAATAGGACGTTGTCTAGAGTTTTATCATGTCTTATGCTTAATTCGGTTGGGAGTTCTGCTCGCCTTCTTTTTTCTTTAAGTGCTTTAGCGAAATCCTTAGTGTTGTTGACGTGGCCTACGAATCTACCATTTAGGAAAACGTCCTTGCCCTCGCCTTCGATTTCTTTTTTCATGCCTAGCTCGTTTAGGATTTTTACTAGTTGGTTGACATCTATTGTGCTCATTGTGGAGATTTTTGCTAGGAGTGCTAGGTTTTTTCTTAATCCGATTTCAGTTCCTTCTGGGGTTTCTACGGGGCAGAATCTTCCATAGTGGGTTGGGTGGAGTGTTCTTGCTAAAAAGTTTTCTTGGTCTCCAGGGAGCATGGATGCAACACGTTGTAATTGTGACATTATTGCTAAGTAGTTTGTTTTATCCATGTTTTGAGTGACTCCTGAACGCTCTCCAATCCAATTACCTGTTGCTATTGCCGACTCTATCCTGTGAGTGAATAATGTGGAT
>NZDU01000033.1 GCA_002688875.1 Candidatus Pacearchaeota archaeon
TAAAATTGCTGTCATAAAAATCATTGTAAATAATCTTGTGTTCATTTTGATATCATTTTGTAGTTATAACACCTTTAAAAGCTTTGTGGTTATGGGAAGTGTATGTTTATTTGGTAAGAATTGGGGTGAATATGGGAAGTTGTCGACGGTGGTTTGTTGTTTGAGGAGTTTTGGGTTTGGTTGGGTTTTAAGGGGTTTGGGATTTTGTGGTTCATTTTTTGGTTGGTTTTTTTGAGTTTTTATTGGGTTTTGGTGGTGAAAATCTTAGTATTTTAGATGGTGTTGATAAGTTAATTATTGGGATTGTCCTATTATATATATGTGGGTTGTGGAAATAGTGGTTTTAGGGTAAGGTTTTTAAATTAGATATTTATTGGCTCTATTATGAAAATAGAACTATATGGATCTGAAGGAAAATTTCAAAAGAGAGTAGAAATGCATAGGGAAGATAGTAGATTTAATGGATTTGATTATAAAGTTGTTTCTAGAGATGCTGATAGGGAGGGGATTGTGGAGGTTAGAATAAAGAATTTGGAGTGGTTTTATGAAATGGATGAAATCGTTGGCGAAACACTCTCTAGAATTATTGGATCTGAAGATAAGGATATCGCTTGGATATGGAAGTTTTATCCGCATGGAGATAGAAATATTTTTGGTCTTACAAGGAAGGGGGTAGGAACTAGGGTATTGAAGAGTATTTTGAAAGATATTGAATTTGAAGGGGTTGATTATTTCTATTCGTTTAATCCAGAAGATAAGTTTAGAAAATTATTAGGTAGGGAAGGTTTTGAAGATATTCCAATAGAGGAAGATCCAAATGAGTACTTGCTTAGAATTGCTTAATCACATAACACCTTCGTCGGGCTTTCTATCCGACGCTCGGTGGATATCGGCGAATTGAGGGGTTACGATAATGATGTTTTCTCCGAAACCTGCTATGCTACCTTCTAAGGCATCTGCGGTCTTTTTTATCTTTGAGATGGCTCGTTTTAGTTCTATGATGTCTTTAGCTCGGAGTTGTTTGATGTCTATTACTGCGATTGTGTAGCCTTCTCTTAGTGCATTTAGGATCTCGGTTACATCTTCGAAGTTTTTTAGAACAAATGGTCGGACTATTACTTTGGATTTTTTGGTTTCACGGCTTAAATCGATCTCAATATATTCAGAATCATCATCCTCGGTTGATAACGCTCTTTTTATTTTGTCAAACATATCAGTTAGTAGGGTAGTCGATATTTAAAGATTTCTGTGGTTGGATTAGTGGGATGGAGGATAGGGGTGGGTTTTGGTGGGAGATAGGAGATGTTGATATAGGGAGAATATTTAACCTTTTGTTTTTGCTATGTCTATAAGTACTCTATTTTTGCCTACCATTCCCCAATCTAAGGGGCCATTTGTTTGTAATCTATCACAGACCTCGTTTAGTTTGCCTAATCGACTAGCAAAATAAAGGTTTATAGTGTAAGCGTGACCTATCATTAAAATTCTTTTGCCTTCGGTCTCCTTATCAATATTATCTATACATTTTGAGAATCTGGTTAATGCATCTCTTGCTGTTTCCCATTCACCTATATCATTTTTATAGGGCTCATCAAGGTTAGTTAAGGCTGATTTGACAGCTTTCTCATATGGAGTTTTTTCTAAATATCCTGTAAGATCTCTGTCTAATTCGTTTAAGGAAGCGTATTTTGTTACATTTTGATGGCCTAATTTTGGGCTAATAGATATCATAGTTTGTAATGCTTTTCTCTCTTCTGAAATAATAATTGAGTCTATGCTTCCGAATGGGTGATTTTTAGCTAATGCTTGTGAATCAGTTATTCCTTTTTCTGATAAAGCCCAGTTACTTATTGGCTTACTTACATCTGGCTCGGTTTCTGCATGTCTTAAGAAATAAAAAGTATTTTGCATGATAGTTAGTTATTTTATCTTCTTCATCACTTCTGCCTTTAGCTCTTCGGCTTGTTTTGTTAAATCGGTCTCTTGGGTTTCTATAGATTTTAATCTTAGATCTAATAGTTCTTTCTTTTTCTTTAAATCTTCTAGAGTTTTTGTTTTGTCTGTTTTGATCATGATATTGCCGACCATTTTGAATACGTCGTCGGTTGCTTTTTCTAGTTCTGTTAGAGCGTTTTCTGTTTCTCCAAGTTCCATTTGGAATGCTTGTTTTTGCATCATGATTTGTTGTAGGTTTTGCTCGAACCCTTGGAGTTCTTGGATTTTTTGTTGTGTTTCGTTGTCGATGTCCATTTTGTATGTATTTTGGTTGGTTGGTTATTATTTAAAGTTATTGGTTGTTTTGATTTTGGTCGATGAGAAAGATTTTGAAAGCTTATACTATTACTATGATAGTTATCTCTGTTTAAGTATTAAGTGGATAGACTTGCGATATAATTGTGTGAGATATCAAGATAATGGGTTTGGTTGTTGAAAAATTAAACTGCTTTAATTTTGACCACGTTCTTTCTTGGTTTGTAGAAAATTTTTGATCGGCAATGAGGGCAGAGGAATCTTTTGTCTAAGGCTGCGCTGGTTATTTTTTTTCCGCATTTGAAGCATTTGTATGTTGTCATTTTGAATTAAATAGTTGTTTCATTAATAACTAATAGGTGATTGAAGGGTTTAAAAATCTTTGCAAGATTTCTAACTCGTTCAAAATCTTGGATTTTTAAGATTTAAAAAACTTGTGATTTAGATTATATCTAAAATTTCAGCAGGGTCTACTTTTGTAATTGGAATAGGGTCAAAATGGGCGTCATAACTGATTATCTTAAGGTTGTTTTTTCGGCAAAGGTAAAATTGGAATGCGTCGTCAAAATCTAAGTTAAATTCTTTTGCAAGATTTATAATATTTAGTTCTTCTTCGATGTTGGTTGTGATTAGTCTGATTCTACTTGTTAGGACATATTTTAGGAATTCTATTAAAAGATTTTCTTTATTTTCTCTTATTAAGATAACTTCTATTGAATGAAGGGTGAATGAGCTGATATAAAACAATTCATTGCTTTTTTTAATTTTTAATAATAACTGTTCGCATACCTCGCTCTTTTCTTGTTCAAGTAATATTTCAAGAAAAATATTAGTATCTATTAAATACATTTTACCAGTGATCTTTTATTTCATGCTGTAATTCTATTGAACTTTTTTTAATATGTTTTAAGGCGCCCTTCCAGATAATTTTTTCTTTATTTGGTATTATCTGTAACTCCACTACATCTCCGCTATCAATATTTTTAAACTCTGTTCCTTCAATTGGAACGAATTTTCCATCCTCATATTTAGCTTTGATTTCCATATTGTTATATGGTTTTAATGCTTATATAATTTTAGGTATTTAGAAATTTTTGTTTACTCTTCCTTTTTTAGATAATAGGCATGTCCGGCGAATTTTTTGTTGCATTTTTTGCATTCCCAGATTCCAGTGTTTACTCTTTTGACAGTTCCTTTGCAAAATGGGCATTCTTGTTTTTTCTTTTGAGTTGATTCTACTTGGGCAGTTTTGGTTCTGACACGTTTTCCATATCTTGCTCCGAATCTTCCTGCTGATTTTACTTTTTTTGTTCTCATTTTGATGTTATTATTTTATTTGAATTGTTTTTAAATGTTTGTTATTTTTGGAAATGAGGCTGTCTTTGTTATTTCTCATTTTTATGATAAATGGGGCTGCCCAGATTTGAACTGGGGTCACCACCTCCCAAAGGTGGGAGCTTAACCAGGCTGGCCCACAGCCCCATAGTAATGATAAAGTTAGAGATAATGTGTTTAAAAATCTTTGTGAAGTTGTGATAGAACTACTTCTTTTCTTCTTCTTTATTTTCTTCTGTAGGTGCTGGGGCGTCTGTTGCAGATGCGTCAGTTGCTGTTGCATCTGTTGATGTTGCTGCGTCCTTTGCTTCTGCTTCTTCTTTTTCTTTAGCTTCTTCTGCTAGTTTTGCTTCTTCGGCTGCTTTAGCATCTTGTTCTGATTTAACTCCTTGGAAGAAATCATCTAGTTCTTTTCTTTTTTCTGGAGTTGTTTCATCCTTTTCTTCACTGATTTCTGAATCGAATTTTCCTTCGTTGACTTGTTCGATTAATTGATTTGGTTCTTCGTTTTCTACGAAAATACCGATAGATGAACAGGTTCCTAGGATTGACTTTACGGCTGCTTTGAGGTCTTTTTCTAACATGTTGGGGTGTTTGACTTTTGCGATTTTTATTATGTCTTCTATTGAAGCGTTTCCTACCTTTGATTTTTTATGGTCTGCCGTTCCTTTTTCTAGAGAGAGTTCTTTTTTTAATAATTCTGAAGTTGGAGGGGAAGAAGTTGAGATGGTGAAGTCTTTTGTTTTTTCGTCGATGTCTAGTTCTACTGGGACTTTCATTCCTTTGAAACCTTTTGTCGCTTCGTTAACATCTCCGATGACTTTGCCCATGTTTACACCCATTGGACCTAATTGCTGAGCAACTGCTGGACCTGGTTTCATGTCTCCGCCGTCTATTAATAATTTTATTATCATAATCCTAATCCAGGAACCTAGGTTCCTAGATGCAACCTCCTAAATTTAGATGCAACCTTTCCTTAGATTGCTGCTTCGCAGTTTTTTCTTTATTTATTTTCATTTTTTTAGAATCAATTGTTTGATATTTAAATTTAACTGTCGTATGAAAACCTAGGTTTTCCTGACAAGTCACCTTTCCTATTTAATAATCGTCAGGGATAAGTCCTCCACTTGGTTCTTCGTAATCGTCTTGGCTGATTAATGGTGCGTCTCCTAGAGGTGTTGCAGGTTCTACTTCGGCTAGTTTTTCGTTGTTGTCTTGATTACTATCGTCTGCGTCTGAATCTTCGTCAGAGAGTTCTTCGCTTTCTCTTCGAATTACTTTGATGTTGTCTAGTTTTACGGTTACTGGGATTGGGACTACGGCTGCTAATAGGGTTACGACTGCTTCTCCTTTTCCTTTATCGATTCTTACAACTTTGGCTTTTTCTTTTTTGAAAGGCTCGCCGATTATTTCTACGATGTCTCCTTTTTCGATGTTTATTTCTTCCATTACAGGTTCTAGCATGGATTTGATTTCTTCGTAGCTTACTGTTTTTCCAATAATTCCTTTTACGTAAGGTAAGTTGTAAGCTGCTTCTTCGGCGTTTTCTCTGTCTTCAGCTTCGAGAAAGATGTAACCTCTAAGACCATGGGGTCTAGCTAATGCGTAAACTCCTAGTTCTTTTTTATGGACCTTGTCGGAGATGAGCTCTAGCGCTCGGTCTTCTTTATTTGTTGTTACTTTGATAATGTATATTGCCATTTTGTTTTTTGTTTTGTTATTTTAATGTCTCGGCTCAACTAACCAGTTAATGGTTTTAGAAGCCTATAGAGTTATTTAAAATTTAGGGTTTATAAATTTTGTGTTTAGCTCAGTCCAAAATTGGGGATGATTAAGATTTGAAAAACGTTTGATTTTTAGGATTATAAATTTATGTTGAGAATGATCTTATGTAGAGGAATGTGAGTATTAAGATGATGATAATTAGGATTATTCTTCCGTCGATTGGTATCGCTCCTATTTTATTTTTTTTCATTTTCTATACTTTTCTTGAAGTTTTCTAAGTTTTTAATTCTTTCCAGGAGAGATAATTTTTCATTAAATAATTTGATTCTTTTGCTATTGCTTTCTATTAGATTATAAAGGTCGATGAAGATAAATAATAAAAGTATAGTCATTATTATCCCAAAGAAGACGAGTTTGCCTTCGAGATTTGCAGATAGAGGATTATAAAATAAAGATAATAATGCTATAAAAATTAAAGCTATTATTTGTATCAGGGTTTCTTGTTTCATTATTGAAATAGTTTTAATTGATTAATAAAATATTGTACTAGCTCAGTCCAAAATAAGTCATTAGAAGATTGATTGCGAAGCCGATTACGCCGACGAGGCAGAGGCCTATTGCTGAGACTTTTGAGATTGTTGTGAATTCTTCTTTGTCGGGTTTTTTAAGTAAGTGCCAGACTCGGATTGATTGTTTTATGAATGATTTTAGGTTGAACATGTTTGTATAGGATAAATAAGGTTTTTAAGTTTTGGGGTTTAAAAAATTATAGAGGGTCATTGCGATGCCAAATGGAACTACCAAATATTCTTTTAATCCATTCCCCTTAGGCGTAGAATAAGATGTATCTAAAGATTTAATTATTGGTTGATCTGGATCTATTTCAAAATCGGCTAATGCTTTATTCCTCAAACCTTCGCTCTCAAATTCTTCTGAAATCATTTTGATTTGTCTGAGTGTAGGGACTATTTAAACTTATTCCAAGAACTCGATACCAAGTTCGTCTTCGATCTCGACTTGTTTTTGGATTTCTATTGGGAGATCTCCACCCATTATTTGAGAAGATTTTACCCCGGTTACTACGATCATGACTCTGATTGATTTGTCCATGTCTGGGCTGATTTGTGCTCCCCATATCATCTTTGCATCTGGAGATAGTTTGTCTCCCATTATGGAGATTATTGCTCGTGATTCGTCTAAGGACATGTCGTTTCCTCCGATGATGTTGACTAAGGCTCCGGTGGCGTCTGAGATGTCTACATCTATTAATGGGTTGAGTAGTGCTTTTTCTATTGCCTCTTGGGCTCGGTTTGCTGAGTCTGATTCGCCCATTCCGATTAGTGAAACTCCTCCGTTTGACATTACGGTTTTAACGTCGGCGAAATCTAGGTTGACTAATCCTGATTTTGTGACTAGTTCAGTTATTCCTTTTACGGCGTTTGTTAGGATTTCGTCTGCTACCTTGAAGGCAGTTTGTAATGGGAGTTCGGGAGCGATTTCTAAGAGTTTATCGTTGGGGATTACTATTAGGGTGTCGACCATTGATTCCATTTTTTCTAAACCATATTCAGCGTTTTCGATTCTTTTTCTTCCTTCTATCGTGAAAGGTAGAGTTACAACTCCTATTGTTAGGGCTCCTTGTTTTTTTGCTAGGCCTGCAACTACTGGAGCGGCTCCTGTTCCGGTTCCACCACCCATACCGCAAGTTACAAAAACCATGTCAGTTCCAGTTATTGTTTTTTTGATTTCTTGCTCAGATTCATGAGCTGCTTCTTCACCAACTCTTGGATCGCTTCCTGCCCCCAATCCCATTGTTAATTCTTTACCAATTAGGATTTTGTGGTCTGCGTTAGAATATAATAGGTCTTGGGCATCGGTGTTTAGTGCGATGAATTCTCCGCCTTTAATTCCTATTTCTTTCATTCGGCTGATTGTGTTTCCTCCTGCACCACCGATTCCGAAAACTTTTACTTTTGAATGTTGTTTTTGTAGTAATTCTTCTAACTCTCTATCTATCTCGGAAGTTCCTGGGTTCATTCTTAAGCTTGGAGATGAAGGGGGAAGGTTTTTTGTGTCGATTCCGAAACTAGATGTTGATTGGGTAGAGGGTTGGGAAGGTGTTGAAGAGGATTGAGGGGGTGAATAAGGGGCATGCGAAGGGGATGATTTGAAGCCTTTTTGATCTGGATTGTCAGACATGTGAAATTTTGGAGGATGTTCGTCTTTATTAAAATTTGGATTTGGTGAATTTTCTCTATCTGAATGTTCCCCGTTAGAATGTTCCCTGTTTGATTCCTCTCTTCTGAAATCCTCTTCCATCGTCTGGGAAGTGGTGGTTGATATATAAAGATTATTGGGGTTTTAAGGTTGTTTTTGAGTGGTTGGGTTAGGTTGATAACTTTAAGCCTTCTTCCCTTAGTCTTTCAAAATGTCGCTTATTATTTGTTAGTAATGGGATGTTTTTATTAATGCAAATGGATGCAATCATTACATCTCTGAACTCTATCTCCATTCCCTGTTTTTTTAGTTTTTTTAAAATCTTTGCAGCCAATATTCCATCTTCTTTACTAAAAGAGACTACAGAGTAATCTTCTAATCTTTCTTGATTATTATCGAATGAGTCTCCTAATGCAAATTCAAACACTGTTATGGAAGTGATAAATAATTCTCCTGTTTCATTTAAGGAGTTTATTATTGATAAATCTCCTTTTTCTAATTGTATTAGGCAATCGGTATCTAAAACTACTTGATTAGTGATTGTTCCCATTTTTTCCACCCTTTATTTAATAATTTTTTGTTTGGAGAAAACGATTTGTCTAGTGGTTTATTTTTAATTCTTTCAACAATTTCTTTGATATTACTTTTGCTTTTGAATTTTTTTATAATAACATTTGAAAAGCTGTCATATTCTCCCTTATTCTCTAATAATATTTTATAAACTTCGTCGCTAATGAATATTTGTTTTGCCATATAAGTATGTATAGGTATACATATATAAATGTTTTGGTGGTTTAGGTAGAAATTATTTAAAATTGGCTTTTGTTTTTAGAATTGGTTGTTTTATCTTCCTTCTCCTCTTTCTTTTCCTTAGAATCTTTCTGTGTTTTCTTTTCTTCTTTCTTTTCTTCTTTCTTTTCCTCG
>NZDU01000034.1 GCA_002688875.1 Candidatus Pacearchaeota archaeon
ATTTCTTCAAGAGCAGTTATTCTTTCTTCATCTGTTGAAGCTTCTTGAAACTTTCTTTCTGCATTTAAAAAATCAGGGTGGGCGTTGATTGGCATTTTAAGTTATGTTCCAGATATATCTTTTACCTCTTCTTTCTTTTTTAACTTTTCCTTGAAGTTCTAATTTATGTAAATGTTCTAATACAACATCAGGGCCTGTTCCTGTAATAAATTGTAGGTCTGTTGTGCTTAGATTTTGTTTTATTTTCAATTCGTTTAATATCTTTTCCTTTGGTTTTCTTATTCTGTGGTGGTGCCCTATGTTTATATAATTGTTTGATCTTTTAACATGGAAATTGATGCATTTATCTTTGTGACTATTTGATAATGGTCCTGCTAATTCATAAATCTCCTTAAGTCCTTTAATATTAATCCTGAATTCGAATTGGGGACTTGCATTTATCCCTATTTTTATACTATTTTCTACGTTTACACTACTTAATTCTTTATTGTTTGTCCAATTCCATCTTTGTGCTACTTTTAGCATAAACTCTAAGAAGTCCTTATATTTATCACTCATGCATAATGAAGGTCTTCCTTGTTGAATGCCTCTAAATTCTAAATCCATGCTTAAAATGAATGCTCCGGCTGCAAGTTTTTTATCGATAAACAGATTGTTGAATAAATTTCTTTTTTTTATTGGAATTTTTTTATATTGTTTTAAATGATTAATTCTTTTTAATCCTGTTTTCAGAGAGTAATTATTTGGAATCCATCCACATTCAGATATGATTAAGTTTAACCATCTGGGAGATAAATTGAAAAGATCTTGATTACTATAATTTTCTTTTCTTGGTTTAATAAAGCTTTTTCCAATAAACTTTTGTTTATTATTAATCTCCCACTTTTTTGTTATATTAAAAAAATTATTGACAAATTCTTCATCTTTCATTTTTAGTCTTACTGTATGAAAGCAGAGACAATGATACTCTTTATCTTTATATTTTTTTATCATAATGTGTTCTGTTGGTTTACTCATTTCTTCAATGTAAGCTATTGCTGACATAATACAATATATTTTCCAATCTTTATTCATTAATTTGTAGATACTCATAGTAAATATAATATTTTCTACTATTTATATGTTTAGGTATAAATATTAAAAGATTAGCTTTGTTTTGGATATGATGACCATGAAACTAGGAATATTATTTAGTGGAGGTAAGGATAGTATGTATGCTGCCTGGTTGGCTAGGAAGAGAGGGTATGAGATTGGGTGTTTGATAAGTGTTTTTTCGGAAAATAAAGAGAGTTATATGTTTCATACGCCTAATATCAAACTTGTTAAAGATCAAGCTCGAGTTATGGGATTGCCTTTGATTGTTGTTAGGACTGAGGGTAAGAAGGAAGAGGAGTTGAAAGATTTGGAGAAGGGTATTTTGAAGGCTGTGGGGAAATATGGGCTTGGGGGGATTGTGACAGGTGCTGTGAGTAGTGTTTATCAGGCCTCGCGGGTTCAGAAGATTTGTAATGGATTAGGGATTGAGTGTTTTAATCCTCTCTGGTTAAGGGATCAGGTTGAGTTGCTAAATGATTTGATTAAAGATAAGTTTAAAGTTATTGTTAGTGGGGTTTTTGCTTATCCGCTTGATGAAAAATGGTTGGGTCGGGAAATTGATAATGAGTTTGTTAGAGAGATGGTTAAGTTGAAGGAAAAATATAAGGTGAATGTTGCTGGAGAAGGTGGGGAGTATGAATCGTTTGTTGTTAGTTGCCCATTGTTTAAGAAGAAGTTGGAGGTTATTGGTTTCAATGATAGTGGGGAAGGGAATAGTTGGAGGAGGGAGTTGGAGTTAAGATGAAAAATAATGGAAATGTTTTATTAATTAATATTTGTAAGGAGAAATTACATTATTATGAGTTTGTTAAGCCTGTTAAGGATGTATTGGTTAAAAATAATATTAAGAGATTTGTTAGGTATTATGGTGATGTTAGTAGAGGGGATTTAGAGAGGGCGAGTAAGGTGATAATTTGTGGGACTAGTTTGAAGGATTTTGAGTATTTGGGAGAGGTTGGTAAGTTTAAATGGTTATGTGATTTTAAGAAACCTGTTCTTGGGATTTGTGGGGGGATGCAGATAATTGGATTGGTTTTTGGGGGGAAGTTGAGAAAGAAGAAAGAGATTGGGTTTTATAGGGAGAAATTTGGTAAGGTGTTTTTGGGATTGGAAGGAGAGAAAGAGGTTTATCATTTGCATAATAGTTATGTTGATTTTTCTAAAGTTGAGGGCTTTGGGGTTTTTAGTGGGAAGGGTAATGTTAGTCAGGCGGTTAAACATAGGGATAAGGGGATTTATGGGGTTTTGTTTCATCCGGAGGTAAGACAGAAAGATTTAATTAAGAAATTTTGTTTGTTATGATATAAAGAGATTAAAATGGTTAGAGGAGTTGAGTTTCATCGGAAGGTGTTGGATAATGGGCTTACGGTTATTTGTGAGGGTCGGAAGAGTTCGGTTGTTGCTGTTGCGAGTAGTGTGAAGTTTGGGGCGCAATATGAGAGTGAGGAGATTAAAGGGATTAGTCATTTTATTGAGCATTTGGTTTTTAAGGGGACTAAGAAGAGGAGGGTTGAGGAGATTCCGGCTGCTATTGAAAGTAAGGGGGGAGTGATTAATGCATTTACGGCTGAGGAGGTGACTTGTTTTTGGAATAAAATGCCTAANAAGCATTTTGNNTTGGGTGCTGATATAAGTCGGGATTTAGTTAGTGGGCCTTTGTTTGAGAAGAAGGCTTTGGAAAGGGAGCGTCGGGTGGTTCTTGANGANATTAAGATGTATCATGATAATCCNGGTAGTCATGTGCTTGAGAGGATTAAGGAGTTGTTGTATAAAAGGCCGTTTAATATGTCTATTGCTGGGACTCATGAGAGTGTTAGTGGGTTGAGTCGGGAACGAATAATAAAATTGTTTAATGATGTTTATGCTGCGAATAATATTGTGTTTAGCGTTGTGGGGGATGTTGAGTGGGAGGATGTTTTGAGAGAGGCTCGGAAGTTTCCTAAGGTTAATAAAAAGATAAATGAGGTTAAGATTGGGTTGAGTAATGGAGAGAGTATTGAGAAAAGGAAAGGGATTGATCAGGCTCATGAAGTTATTGGGTTTCATATGCCTAAGTTAGGGGATAGGAATCGGTATGCTGCTGAATTGTTTGATAGTATTTTGGGGGGAGGGATGAGTAGTCGGTTGTTTCAGGAAGTTAGAGAGAAGAGAGGATTGTGTTATGCGGTTAAGAGTAATCTTGAACAGTCTAAAGATTATGGATATGAGGTTATTTATGTTGGGACTACGAAAGATAAGGTTAGTGAGGTGAGGAAATTGGTTTTAAAGGAAGTTAAGGAGATGGGTAGTTTGAAGGAGAGTGATCTTGGAGAAGCTAAGGAAAGGTTGATTGGGTTGAGAGAGATAAATAAAGAGAAAGCGGATAGTACGATGATTGAATTGTTGCAAGAGGAGATTGGAGGGAATGCGGAGAATTATTATAATTATGATGAAAAGATTAATGGTGTTAAATTGAAGGATGTTAGAGATTTGAGTAAGTTGAAGGGAAGTAGTTTTGCGGCGTTGATTCCTGGTTGATTTGGAATTTCTTAACTTTTAAGTTAATTCCCAGAGAATTAATAATAAATATAAATTAAAANAAATAAAAATAATTTTATTTGAATACCTTGACTAGTGCCCAGATACCACTTAGACCTACTAGTGCGTAGATTATTGTTGCAACGATGTTAGCGCCGACTAGGCTCCCAATTAAGTCATAGTTAAAAGTCATTAAACCTAATAGGATTGCACCAAGTGCTGATAAAACCATTGCAGTTTTTTCTAAACCTTTCATTTTTACCTCCTTTTGTTTCATATGATATTTATAATCATATGATTTATAGAGGAAAAAGCTATTTAAATAGGTTTTGTTATTTGTAANTNGNGAGGAATTGAGAAAATTGNTGAAAATGGAGATTGTTAGAGTGAGGTTGGTTGATTCTGAGGAGGNTAGAGGGTGTGAGTTGGCTCCGGTTGAGATTGTTAAAAGTTTGAGGGAGATTNGAGGGAAGGAGAATGGAATGGATATTGGTTTTGATAGTTTGAGGTTTGAGGAGATTCATGTTGATCTTGAGAATTTGGAAGAAGCTAATCATTTGATATTTGAGAATAGTAAGGAGATTTTTGAGAAGAATGATCGGGCGTTTTTTATTGGGGGAGATCATAGTNTNAGTTATTCNATTGTTCGGGCGTTTGATAAGGTNCANGANGATGGGTTGTTGGTGGTGTTTGATGGGAGGGGGGATGTGAATGGTATTGGTGNNNCTGGTANTAATNGNAATTGGTTGAGGAGGTTGATTGANAATGGGTTTAGGGGGAGTAGGGTTGTNTTGGTTGGGGTTAGGAATTTGAGTAANGAGGATANGGAGTTTTTGAAGGAACATAGGGTTAGTTTGATTGGGATGGATGTTTTGCAAGAGGATTTGGATGAGGTTTGTGATATGATTATGGAGAGGGCTCGAGGGTGTAAGGGGTTTTATGTTAGTGTTGATGTTGGTTGTGTTGATCCTAGTTGTGCTCCTGGGGTTAATGGGGTTGATGTTGGGGGGTTGAGTAGTAGGGAGATGATTTATTTGGTTAAGAGGTTGAGAAAGTTGGATAATTTTAGGGGTGGGGATATTGTTGAGGTGAATCCTGAGAAGGATGTGAATGGGATGACTGTTGGGTTGGCTTCGAGGCTGTTGGGGGAGATGGTGTGATTGAGGAGAAAATATAACTTGGAAAGTAAATCTGGGTTTATATAACTTCTGTGATGGAAAGAATGTGTTTTAGTGAGGGTTTGTTTATAAGTTGAGATTGATGGTTATTATTTTAATGAGTGTTGGAGAAAGTAAGGTTGCAGAGAAGAGGTATCTTAGTGGTACTGGTCTAAAAAGATTTGTTGAAAATTATGTTGATATAGCTTTTGGTATGTTAGGTGGTGGGGATGTTTGTTTAAGCGATTTTTACGATCAAACTATGGAGTTGGTTGTTTATAATATTCCTGAAAGTTTAGTGAAAAAAGTGTATCGACCTTTTCATTCAGAATTATTTTGTAAAGATAATTCTCCTTTTGAGTTGATTAGTAAAGAAGATGTCGGTGGGCAATACGTTATTACGCCTAGGTTTGCCAAATCTTTTGATAGGAGGAAATTTACTGATGAAATTGTTAAAAAATATGCTCCCTATTTTGAATCTAGGATGGATTCTACAAATTATGGAGATAGTTTGGAATTAACTTCTGAAGAAATTGAAAGTTTTGAGGATTGGGTGAAGAGAGTTTCTATTACTAAGGTAGATTCTGATGGCTCTTTGGAATCTGCTGTTGCTTAAGAATCAATTAGCTCTTTGAAATCACTTAATAGGTCAAGAGTCCAAAAGACTCTTGAATTCACCCGTCTGATTTTTCAAAACTTCTTTGATATCTTCTTCGGTTGCTGAGAATAGGTTGTTTAGGGTTTTGAATTTTTTTAATAGGAGTTGGGCTTTTTTTGGGCCGATGTTTGGGAAGGATTCTATGATGTATTGTTTTTGTTCGTTTTTTGTTTTTGGGATTCTTGAGTGGAGGGAGATTGGTTGGTTGGGTTTTAGTTGTTGTTTGGCTAGTGTTATTAGGTATTTTGCGGTTTCTTCGTAGTCTTTTGTTTGGATGATTGAGGCTTGGTTGTTGGTTGAGATTGAGGTGATTAGGCCTCGTATGGCTTTGGAGATGTTGTCTTCTTCGTCTAGGACTTCTTGTAAGTCTCCTTCTATTATTAGTAGGGATTTGGGGTAGGCTTGCATTTGGGAAAGTTGTTGGATTAGGCGTTTGCTTATCATCGAGCTGATTAGGTCTGAGATGGTTTTTCTTTCGATTGCTACTGGGCCGATTATGTAGTCGGCTATTTTTAATGGTTTGATGAGTAGTTTTATTTGGGTTGATTTTTTTAGTTGTGATATGACTAATGAGTTTTTTTCGTGGATGTCGGCGACTACTAGTGGGATTGGTTTTGGTTTGCTATTTTTTCTTGTTTTTTTGAAGATGTTGTGGAGGGGCATTTTTGATTTTTATTTTGGTTTTGATTTATGTGATTGGAAAGCTTCTACGAAAAAAATGGCTGCTAAGCTGTATAGAATTGCAAATTGGCAGTAGACTGATGGGAAATTGTAATTTACTAGTGGGATGATGACAAATAATATCATCGAGGTTGTTATCATAAATAATGTGATTAGAGTCATAATATTGTAGAAAGTTTTTTCCGAATTGTATTTTGTTGAGATAAATATTATTAATAGCATTATAATAATTAGTATAATGTTTATAATGGACCAGGGCCAGATATAATTGATATTTTTTAATATGGATGCTATTAGGATTATTTCTGTTAGTACTACTGCTATTGGAACTAGGTATAATGCGAATCTCAATTTCCAATTATCTTTTATTTTGTTTAAATTTTTTTTATCTTTTATTAGTATATATAATCCGTAAAGGGGATATGTGAAATAATGTGCCAAGTAAATCCACATTAAGATCTTGTTCTGGTTAAATATGAGGTTCCTTACAGTTATGAAAAATGAGCTACAAGTGCCTAAGATTATGAAATTTGGATGTAGTAATGCTACCAGTATATAGAATAGGGGGATGGAATAAAATATTTTGTTTAATTTTTTATTTGATAAGTCGTAAAATAATTGCATTCCTAAAACAGGTAGTAGGGTGTATACTATAAAACCTAGTCTGGGCCATAGATAGTTGTCTGAAGTACATAGAAAAAATTCTGTTAGTTGATATAATCCTAGTAGTAGGACAAATAATGGAATTATCCTTAGTCTTTTATCTTTGATTCTTTTTAATAAATAGATAACTATTCCAAATTCGATTATTGCAGTGGTTATTGAGATTAAAGGCGTGAAACACATATGAATTAGGGGTTAGTGTTTTTTATAAATCTGATGTATTTTGTTAAAACAAAGTCTTCTGTTCTTTAGTTTTTCTTAGTTTTAATTCTTTTCCTGAATCTAATTCGTCTTTGATGGATTCTATTGAGGAGTACATTCTTTTTTCTCGGCTCATGGATGTGTAGTAGAATATTTCGTCTAAGGTGTCGAGGGTTAATAGGACTATGGATTTTCCTTTCATTAATCTTGCGGTTCTTCCTCTTCTTTGGATTGAGCGGATTGCGCTTGGAATTGGTTCATAGAAGATTACGGAGTTTACTTCTGGGATGTCTAGGCCTTCTTCGGCAATTGAAGTTGCGCAGATTACGTTGATTTCTCCTTCTCGGAATTGATTCATGATTTGTTGTTGTTCTTTTTGGGAGAGTCCTGAATTTGCTTTCTTTGCTTGGCCTACAAAAGTTTTTGCTTTGATTTTTGGGATTTTATTTATTTCTTCTGAGATTTTTAATACTGTGTCTCGGAATTGGCTGAAGATTATTGTTTTGTTTTTTGGGTTTTCTTTTATTGCTTGTTCGATTAATGAGACTATCTCTAAGAGTTTAGGGTGTTCTATATTTTTTGAGATGAGTTCGTTTATTTTCATTGATGCTTGATTAAATTCTTTGCTTTTTGTGATGTGTAGTACTGCTTTTGATTTCTTTTTTGCTGCTTGTTCGTAAATTGATCTTATGTAGTTTGAGGTTGTGTAGAGGGTTTGGGTTTCGAAGAGTTCTATTAGATGGGATAATTTAATTGCTTGTGCTGCTACGCTGGCTCCGATTAAACGGTTGAAGTTTTTACCTCCTATGTTCATGGTTGCTATGAGTTGTTGTTGGAGTTTTAGGATGTTGGTTTTTGTTGGGGGTGCAAATAATAATTTTCTGTTTTTTAGTTCTTGGACTTTTCTGTCATATAGGGATTTTATTAATTTGTCTATTTCCTGAAATGGCTGTGGGAATTCTAATCTTATTGTGTTAAATTCTAGTTCTTGTAAGTATTCTTTAACGTCATCGGAATCTCTTGTTCTAATTTCTATGGATTCTATTCCTAAGTTTATTGCTATTTGTTTTACTTTTTCTTTTTCGGTTCCTGGGCTTGCTGTGAGTCCTAGGATTTTTGGGTTTTTTGCTTGTTCTTTGTATTTTTCAGAGATGAGAGTGTATGCGTAGTTTTTTAGGCAACGGTGGCATTCGTCTTCGATTAAAAGTGATACGTCTTCTAATGAGTATAGATTGTTTTTTAGGTCGTTTCTTATGCATTGGGGAGTTGAGAATATTATGTCTGAACGTTCCCATAGGTCTCTTCTTTTTTCTGCAGGAGTTTTTCCGGTGAATAGAGTTAGTTCGGCGAAAAGTTCTGGGAGGTGTTTTTGGAAATAGGTGAGGTGTTGTTCGGCTAGTGGTCTGGTTGGGGCGAGGAATAATGTTTTAGTTGCTGGATGTTTTTTTTGGGTGTGGATGGAGAGCATGAGGGCTATGAGGGTTTTACCTAGGCCTGTTGGAAGGACAACTAAGCAGTTTTTTTCTTTGCAACGGTTGAAAATCTGTTTTTGGTATTTTCTGGGGTGGATTGTGGTTAGGGTTTCGTGGGGCATTTAGGTATAAGAAGGAAAGGGTTATTAAGGTTTATTGTAAATTTGGTAAGTTATCGTCTTTTAAGGTACCCATATATTTTGCTGTTGTAATTGCGGCTAAGAAATAGACTGGTGTTGTGATAATATCTGCGGTGATAGATGCTCCACTACTTGAGTAATCTATACTTAGGAGATACTTCATGAGGGCAGTTCTACTTATTCCATATGCTATTTCGGCTGCAGCTACTGCGGGGAGTAGTTTTCTTACTCCATCACTTGCTAGTTTTTTTAGGTTCCAATGATTGTCGGTTTTATAAGTTTCTTTGTTATCTCTTGCATGAAATCCAAGTAGGCTAAACCATCCGGTTAGAGATTCTCCAGCAGTAGAGCTTATTAGGATCGCTGTTTCATTGTCTATAACTAGATCTGATAGTTCAGCACCAATGACTCCTCCAAGATAATATGGAGGGGTTGAAAGTGCTATGTTTTTTGTAAATTCAAGGGTTTTGTTTTTCATTTTTAATTTTAGAATCCCATCATCCCATATATTCGAGACTTAGTTAGATCATTTCTTTCGTGAATCTGGACAGGAGATTGGTTTAAGTCGTAAATTCTCCAGTTTTTTGGAAGATTATTAACTACAATAGGGGAATGAGTAGAAACAAACATCTGATGATTAGCCTGACTTACCATTCTTTCTAATATGCTTGCCATTTTCTGTTGCCCATTTGTATCCAATCCAGAATCAACTTCGTCTAGTAATGTAATCCCATTATTGGATTTAATTTCCCCCGTATCTAAAAAATCTAGATAATCTGCTAAATACCTAAGATTAAATTGTCCATGCGATAATATACTTCTCTCATGGATTTTTGCTGCTTTTTTTAAGTCTTCATCTCCCCGATATTCAACTTTTTGTCTAAAAAATTTAATTGGTTGAAAATAAGCAATCTTTCCCTTTAGATTGTCACTTCTTCTGACAATTTCTGGACCTTTTGGATATTCTCCTCTATGTTTTTCTTCATCCCAAACAGTCTCAAGACCAATACCTAACTTGGGCACGTATCTAAATTCTTCAATATCTATATCGTCTTTAACTTTCCATAGAAAACCTTCACCAAATCCGTAGGTATTATCAAGTTTGTGATTATCTTGGCTCATATCTAAAAATGAAACAACTGCAAAAGGTTTTTGCCAAACGGATCTGCTAGAATCGTATATTGCAGAATGTTGCCTTTCGGAGATTTCCCTTGATCCTTGAGCTTCAACAAAATCATAATATGACTTATCTTTTTTATATTTGTAATGCCCTGCGAAATTTAAATTTTGGACGTTTTTATTTTCGAAGAGTTCTCTTTCTTCAGAAGAGAAGAGTAAAACTCTCCTATTAGCTAAGAATATTGGATAGTGTGCTTCTCTATCATTGTCCCAATCACACTTTATGGCGTTTCCAGCACTTGGACCTTCGCAAAATTCCACTCCCTCAGGCTCTAATCCCATTGGAGCAGAAGCTAAATGTTTCAACAGTACACTTTTGCCCCTTCCATTAGCTCCAATAAAAATATTACCTTTTGAACTAAAGTTGATGGAATATGGAAATTTAATTGGAGGATTTTCTACATCTTTAAATGCAGATCTTAAGATACTTCTTTCTGCTACATGTAAATTCAAATATTGCAGATCTAATTCTCTATCCATTTTCAATTCTCAGTAAAATTCTTATCAACATTCCCTATTTAAATATCATCACCCCTGTGCAATAGGTGTGATAGAAAGATATTTAAGTGGGAATTTTGTTTAATTGTTATGGAAACATCCAAATTATCAGATCTTTTGAAATTAGGTTTAACTGAAGGGGAGGCTAAGGTTTATGCGGCTTTGCTTGAACTTGGGAGTTCGAGTGTGGGGCCGGTTACCAAAAAATCAGGTGTATCATACTCGAATATATATGAGATATTGCAGAGATTGGTTGAGAAGGGGATTGCTACGGTTATTGTTAAGAATGGGGTTAAGCAGTTTAGTGGAGTGGATCCGGTGAATCTTGGTAGATATCTTGAGAAGAAGCAGGAAGAACTAGATGACCAGAAGAGATTACTTGTTGAGGCGTTGCCTAGGATAGAATCGCTTGGGAACTTGCATTCTAATCAAGATGCTCAATTGTTTGTAGGTGTTAAGGGATTGATAGCAGCATATAAGGAATTGTTCAAAGATTCAGAAAAGGGTGATGAGAATTTGTGGATTTATGTGCATGATGAAAGGTATGCTGATAAATCTGATAAGTTTTATATGCATACATGGTTGCCGATAGTTAGGAATATTAAATCTAGGGGAATTGCAGATACTTCTTATAGGAAATCGCCATTTGCAAAAGCATTTGGGAAGGGGCATGAAATTAGGTTTGCTGATTTTCCTATCTTTTCTCATGGAGAAGTGTTTAAAGATAGGTTTTTATTAGTTTCATGGGAAGATCCAGTTATTGCTGTGCTTGTTAGCGCGAAGCATGTTAGTGATAATTTTAAAAAATATTTTGAGAGTGTTTGGGAGTTGGGGAAGAAGTGATTCTTTTACCTCAATATACTAATTAAATGAGAGAATTTAAATTATTTAAGATTGTTGTAAGTTTATGGGAATAAATGGGTTATTTAGAGGACTTTTAGTATCAAGTGCGTTTTTGTTTGGGGGTTTTGGTTGTTATGATGAAAGTTCTATTGAGAGAAAGGAATCTGAATTGGTTTTAGATAATAATTCTGGAATTGAAAGAGATGATGTGATTCTTGAAAAAGATTTGGTTTATGGTTCTGATTTGGATTTTTTGGATGGTTTAGATGATTCAGATGTTAGGAAGGTTCCTGATGTTCTGAGTATTTCTTATGGAAGAGAGGGATTGGATTATAAGGTTTTTGAAAGAGGGTTGTTTTATGAGAGATTTAGTGATGAAATTGGGATTGATATTGAAATGGATTTGATGGAGGGTGTTCCTAAAAGAGAGTTATGGGAGTTTCCTGATGATTCTGATAGTTTGTGGTTGGAATCTTCGTTGTTTTCTAAGGGTTTGGTTAAGATAGCTTCCTTTAATGTGCAGGTTTTTGGGAAATCTAAGAGGGATGATGGAGAGGTTATGGATGTTCTTAGTGATATTGTTCGGGAGTTTGATATTGTTGCGATACAAGAATTGCGTGATGAGAGTGAGATGACTTTGCCGTTTTTTGTTGATAGGATTAATGAAGGGGATAGGAAGTATGATTTTGTTGGGAGTCCGAGAATTGGGAGGACTAGGTCTAAGGAGAGATATGGGTTTATTTATGATAGAGAGTTGGTTTCTTTAAATGGTTCTTATGTTTTTGATGATTCTGAGGATATTTTTGAGAGGGAGCCATTTGTTTGTAGTTTTTCTTCTAATGGATTTGATTATGTATTGGTAAATGTTCATGTGAAACCTGGAGATGCGAAAAGAGAGATTATGGGTCTTGAGAGAGTTGTTGAGGATGCGAGTTCTAAATTTTTAGAGGATGATGTTATTGTTTTGGGGGATTTTAATTCTGATGGGAGTTATTTTTCTGAAGATGATAAAATTGGGATTCGTGATGTTAAGTATTATTGGGCTATTGGGGATGAAGTTGATACTACGTTAGGGCTTTTGGATTTGACATATGATAGGATTGTTTTTAAGAATGAGTTTACTTTTTCTGATTTTACTGGTGAGTCGGGAGTGTTTAGGTTTGATGAAGTTTATGGGCTTGATAGGGAATTTGCTAAAAGGGTTTCGGATCATTATCCTGTTTGGGCGGAGTTTTATATTGGGAGAGATGAGGATTAGGAATAAAGATTGAGTTTGTTACTGATTCTGCTTTAATTGTGGGATAATTTTGTTTAAGAAATCATATACTTTTTCTGCGTACTCTGAGTCGAGTATTTTTCCATAATAAACTATTGAGTTTCTGATATATCTTAGTTCATTCAAAAAAGAAATCTCATTATCTGAGAAGTTTAGTTCTTTTAGATATGCGACTTCTGCTTCATGTGCATAATTTCCTGAAGATGAAAGACCGATTCTTAGTAATTTTGCTCTAATTGTTTGCATAATTATGTCATAACAATCTTTTATTATTGAATTTGTGTTTAGTTCATTGATCCCCATTATTTTAATTCTTTCATCTAGACCTTTTTTTGAGATTTTAGCTTCATGAGTTAGGAATTCTGATCTTGATTTATCTGGAGTTATTTTTCTTACTATTCCTTTGTTTATGTAATGGTCAAATTTGTGGGGTAGTTTCATTGTTCTATAGCTCTATATTGCCGGAGATAAGAATGCCTGCTAGAATGTTTTCTTTCAGGTTTTTGTGTATCTCTTTGAATGATTTGTAGAAATTAATTGATATTTTTCTTTCTATTATTTTCTCAAATCTTGAGAGGTTGATGTTTTTTTGTTTGGTTCCAATTATTGTAATGTCAATATCTGATTGATGTCCATTTTCATTATCTGTCCAGATGTCTTCCCCTCTTGAATAGCTTCCAAAGAGAATGATTGTTGTACCTGGAAAAGTTTCTCTTAGATATTCGGCTAGATTTGATTCATAGATTATTCTTAGGTTTTCAATTCTTTTTAAGTTTATTGATTTTTGGTTGTCTTTGTTAAGGCTTATTGACCATCTTTTTGATTCTTTATCTTTTTTTATTTTTATTAAATTTTCTTTTTCAAGTAATGGGAGTGCTTTTATTATGCCTGCTTGGGTTTTGTTTAGTTTTATTGCTAGAGTTCTTGCGTTAAATGTTATATCTGTTTTTGCGAATAAATATCTTAGGATTTCTTGTTGTAATAATGTGAACTTAGGTTTATATATGTTTACCATAGTTTATATATGTAAACTTTGGTTTATAAGTCTTTGGAAATTAGAGAAAGAGTAATTGTTGATTATGAGTTCATCTCAACATACTAATAATAAAGATAATTGCTAGAATGAAAATTATTATGAAGACTACGAGGATTATTACTATTGCGTTATCTTGGACGAAGAAGTTTGAGTTGGTTGATGTTGATGATTTTTGATTGTTTGATTTAGATAGGGGGTTGATTGCTTTTCCAGTTATGAGTTGGTTGATGGTTGATGATTGGTCGCAGTCTTCTATTGTTAGAGTTACATCTTCTCGAACATCTTCGGAATAATCTAGGTTGATTTCTAGTTCGTATTCTCCAGGGCTTATGTTTGGTAAGTCTAAGAAAAATTCTTTTCTGTATACTGAGTCATCTTCGTCTCCTTCATCTAAATCGAATTTTTCTTGGATGTTGATGTTGAGTTCTTCGTTGCTGATTGTTAATAGGACTTCTTCGTCTTTTTCACCAATGTTTGCTATTTCTAATTCTAGTTTTAATTGATTGGTTGGGCAGATTGATTCTGGGGATAATTCTTTTTTTACTATAACTAGGTTGTGTTTTTCTTTTTCAATTTCTATGTCGTAGTCTAGGTTTATGGTTTGTTTGTTTCCGTTTATTTTGAATGTGATTTCTAGTTTCATGTCGTAGTCATCGTCTTCTAAGATTAATGGTAAGAGGAAAGATGTTGTGTCGTCATCTTCATCACCTTCTTCTAAATCTTTGAAGTTGAGTGATTCGTCTAAGTCTGAACCATCGTCTATGTCTCTTATGATTATTTCTCCATCGATATCCTCGACTTCTATGTCTCCTAGGTTTTCAACTTCTACTTTGATTTTTATTTCTGATCCTGGGAATGCTTCTATATCTCCTCCGTCTTCATCGGCGTCTGATTCTCTTTTTCCGTCGACATATACTTTTACGTCGGATATTCTTAGTGTGTTGCAGATTTCATCGAAGGTTTTNNTTGANGGNNNNGGGTCNTCNNATTCTCCGTAGCTGANTCCTATTACGTCNCCGTCTNTTGCGCAGTAGTGNNNGATTGGAGCGAATGGATCAAATAAATCTGATAGTTTANGAAACTTGCCATTCCANCANTCGNCTACCTCCATCNNCNCCNACNGGCATNTAGTNCCAGTNNTTNTTTTTTTGNATNAGNAANCGCCAGTATNGNNCNGAGNAAGANCATGANTNTCCTGANACNTCATCTCCNNNTCCTTTTANTTTGCAAAGNTGATGGCCGAAGNTTCCANGNCCTGACCAGAGTGTTGAAATTGATAAGTCTCTTAGTAGGTTGTAGCCGTTTGTTCCCGAAGATGTTTGGACGCATTCTATGTGGGTTTTTTGGTCTGGAAAGTCGACGACAACTCCGACTTCTGCGGCTAAAGTTAATGGTATTAGTAAGAGTGATAAGAATGTTAGGATTGTTATTAGGGGTTTATAGTTCATGAGTATCATGAGTTTTATTTTGTTTATATAGATTTTGTAGTTTCTTTATATACTTTTCAGATAGCTCTTTTTGGTTTAGTTTTCCTTTTTCGGTGATTTCTTTTTTTGCTTTTGGGATTGTTAGGGCTAAGATTAGGTTTGATATAATGTGGGTTATTGTGAATGGGATGGCTGAGAGGAANGAAGGTAANAGNCCGAAGAATAAAAGTCCTGACATTGTGTTGATTGATAGTTCGAAGAGGANGGTTGTTATTAGGGTTATTGTTAATACTCTTGNGAGTGTTGTTTTTTTGTATAGGAAAAATCCTGCAAGGAGTCCTGTTAGTGCGCCGCTTGCGATATGGATTATTGTCCAAGGGCCTTGTCCGCCGAACATAAAGAAGTTTGATAGATACCATGCTGACATGCCGGTTGTTAGGCCTTTTTTCCAACCTAGGATTGAACCCGCGAGGATTGTGAAGAAAGTTATTGGTTCTATGCTGGGGAAACCTTGTAATAGAATTCTTCCTAAGACTGCTAGGGAGATGAAGGTTACCATGATTAGGTATTCTTCTAGTTTTATTAGTTGAAGGTGTCTTTGTAACGAATGAAGGGAGAGTTTGTTTGATAGTGTTGGAGATTGGAGGGTTAGTTCTTTTTGGAGTTGATTGGTTTTTTCTTGATTGATTATTATTTGAGATTCGGTTATTAATTGGGAAGCGGATTGGTTTTTGGGTTCTAAGAATTGTTGTGTTTTATTATTAATTAAGAATTCACTTTTTCTCTTTTTTAGTTGGTTTAGCATTTGTTATGATATGTTTTTTAGTTTATAAGATTATTGTATTTTGTTAAGTGATTTATATTTTTTAAGATTTTTTAGTGGATCATCTTTACTTTTTAATGAGGCTTTTTTATATATGTATTTGAGAGATTTTATATCTAGGGCCTTTATTTTTTTATTTCCAAGATTTAAAGAGATAGGATTAATAGGTCGATTATTCCAAAAATCAATAGAATCAAATTCTATCTTCAAATTTTCTTTGAATACTTGGAGGGTATGATATTTTTTGGAATATTTATGTTTAATTTTGTTCTTGTTAAGCGATTCGATTAGTTTTGGGAAATCCTCCTCATTGATATAAAAATCTAAGTCTTTAACTTTCAGGCTAGGATCTTGGGTGAAATGGAACAACATATAGCTTCCATATATTATTGGATTTATTTTTTCTTTTTTGCAGATCTCTATGATTTTTTTGCCGAATTTTATTAATTCATTATAATGTTTTTTATTGGATGGATAAATTTCTGTTTTCATAATATCAATATAAGAGCTAGCCCTAGTAAGTTTAGGAAGGTTATGAAGATCCATCCNTAGAATACTCCGAAGAAGAGTTTTGAGCCGTCGAGGTTTCCGTATGGGATTAGGTTCCAGAGGTTGTAGAAGATTGAGTATTTTGCTAGGTCGCTTCCTATTTTTAGGTCGAAGATTAAGGAGATGATTGATCCGATGAGTGCGAGGATTAATAGGGTGTAGAATCCTGATGCGGCGGTGTATCCTAAATCGGTTTCGTTTATGTAGTATGCTTCTTTTCTTACCGCTCTACGTTGGCCTACGTTTCTTAGTCTTCTTTTTTTGGTTATGTTTTCGGCGTTGAATTGGAAGAAGACGAATGGTTTTAGATAGCCTAGTGAGAAAAGGCCGAGGGCGAAGGCGAATATTGCTCCCATTGGAATTGGTTTTTGGAAGTAGGATCTTTTTGTGAATGCCCATCTTGAGAACTCGAAGAATTTGTGTTCTATTCTTATTGAGAAATGTTTTGATACTATTCTTTTTGTGAAAATGTTTGAGAANATTATTATNGAGAAGATTATTAGGGNGGTTAGGATTTTTANTGGATCGTCNTTNGGGATTATNGGTAGGAAGCTTATGAAACTGGCAATTATTATTGCGATTATTATGCTAGCAATTTCTTTATTTGTTATGTTTTCTGGGATTGGTTTTTGNGGGTTTTTGTTGGATGGNGCGGTGAGATGNGGTTTCATGTTTTGGNGAGGTAATTTGGGGATATAAATGTTGTGGGTTGCTATGTTTATATTACAGAAAACTATTTAAAGAATATTTGGGTTTCTAGGTGATGTTGAAGATAAAAAAGGTAAGTGACGTCATTGGTAAGAAGGTTTTTACGGANACNGGNGANTTGTTTGGAGAGGTNGANGAGTGTAATTTGGTTGAGAATAAAGTGGATAGTTGGAGGATAAGGATNGCNGGGAGTATGGGGAGTTTTTTGGGGGGTGCGAAGGGAGTTATAATTCCTCATCAGTTTGTTCGNGCNATTGGNGATGTTGTTATTGTTAGTAAGTCGAGTTTGCCTTTGGATGAGGGCGATGAGACTGTTGAAGAGACTGTGGATTTAAGTGATGAAGAAGGTCATGGTGGTGCGGGTGGGTCTGGTGGTGGTTTGAGTGGTGGGTCGGTTGATGTTCCGGTGATGTGATTCTGGGTTTTGGATTAAGAGAATATATAAATGTTTGATTTGTAAGTTATATATGAAAAAATATATTGGTATTTTATATTGGGTATTCTTAATTGTTGGATTGTTGGTGATAGTTGGGGGTGTGTATGTTATATTGAGGAATTTTGGGATTGTTTGGTGAGTTGAAATTATCTCAAATGTTTTAATAAGATTTATAAGTGATTGATTGTTAGATTATTTAGATAGGAGTTAAAGAGGATAAGATGGCAGAACCGATATTTTTGGCACCGTATTTTTTAGACTATGTCTTGCCGTTTGTTTTGGTTTTTACTTTGATATTTGCTATTTTGCAGAAGACTCAGTTGTTGGGAGAGGATAAGAGGCAGGTTGATGCTTTGATTGGGTTGGTTGTTGGGATGATGTTGATTGCGTTTCCCGGGCCGAGGAGTATTATTGTTTTGTTGATGCCGTTTTTGGCTGTTGCTGCGGTTATCTTGTTGGTGTTTATGTTGTTGTATGGGTTTATTAGTGGGAAGAGTGATGGGGATGTTTTGGGTAAGAATTGGAAAAAGGTTTTGATTGGAGTTCTTACTGTAGCATTGGTTGTTTTTCTTTTGACTGTGACTGGTTATTGGGATAATGTTTGGTATTATTTTGGGGGAGATAGTAGTTTTTATTGGATTAATGGTTTGTTTTTGGCGATTGTAGTTGGGGCTATCTTTTGGGTTATGAAAGATGGTGCGAGTAGTCCTAGTTAAGTTGGTGTCTTATTAAAAAGATATTTAAAGAATAT
>NZDU01000035.1 GCA_002688875.1 Candidatus Pacearchaeota archaeon
GCCTTCTGCTTTTCCGGGAGCCTTCTTGATAACATCAACAATGTCATCAAAGAGGTTAGCATGTTTACCATACTGGTAAGTATGATACTGATTGATTTGGGTATAGCCAAGATCACCTTCGCGCATTATGTCGGAAAAATCAACATTGCCCTTCTTGATGGTGACTCTTACTGAGGAATAATGTTGCTTCTTTACTCCAAATTTCAACTCGGGTCCAAATTCTTCTTTGAGAGCATTTCGAATCTCTCGAACTTCTGCTGTGGTAATATAAGCCATCTTAAAAGTACCTCACTCGGGTGTTGTCAGTGTTTTCAAACCGGTTGTCCATCAACGTGCCATCTGGTGCAACATTACCCATTCGGATGCCTGGCAATTCTCCCTTGGGGACTTCGTCCTCAGTCAGGTAGCCAAATCCCTTGTAATTGCCGGAGTCCATAAGGACTTTCTCAACCATCAGCATTACGCCTTGACGCCAGTAGCGATCGACAGCAACATATTTGTCATCTTCGTTGCTCCAACGCATAGACGCTTCAAGGGCTCGGTTTGCTATACCCTTGACTTTTTCAACTTCGATTGTCTTTCGACTTGCCATTACAAGTTCTCCTTGTAGGTGTCAACTTCGATCTCGTTGCGTCTCACCCAACGACTATGATCTGAGCCAACATGTTTAATATCGTATCCAATTTCACCAGCAAAACAAATCACCGGGCAAATTTGGAGAACTTCCCAAAGATGCTTTTTTTCTTGTGATCGTAGTTGACGGTTACGTTGGTTAGTGGGTTGTAGTTCAACAATGTCGCCTACTTTAATTTTATCTACTGAGGAGTAAATTACCATTTACGCTCCTTTACGAAAAAATCTGTATTCAGGTTTGGGTGACTTGCGAAGCAGGTCATAAATCAGGAAGTCGGCCTTTTTGTCGACTCCACCAATATGCCAATCGTATTCATCACGTTTGGACACTTCGGCATCAGCTTCCTTCCAATCGTAAAGGTTACAGTACACGATGTCCTCAACCTCACCGGTTTTGGTGTAGATCTCAAACTCAATGTCCCAAGAGTTCCATACCTTGTCGCACATCACACCGTTAGGCTCACCAAACATTTCAACCAGGTCATCATAACTGGCACGGATATAACCGAGCAAGTGTGATCCGTTGACAATGCCGTCGGTCGTATCAAACGATGCGACAGTATCGGCATGGGGGTTAATCCAGCGGTTTGAGGTGTATCCTTCTTTTCTCATATTTCTGCCTGTTTCTTTAGCGTATATATACATTATACAATATATTGGGCATTCGTCAATCTTAAAAATCCAGGTAAAATGTGTGGGTTTTTTGCAACAAAAAGTGTGGGTTTTTTACAACAAAATACCCGATTTTTGTAAGGGTATATAAGCATTCACTTATATGTGCATATAAAATCAGATAAAATTTTGGGTAAATAACAGTGTCAAGGTTTGAAATTGACACTACTATTAATTAATAGGAGGAATTGTAGATGAAAATTGTAAGCACAATAGCATTAATCCTCGGAATGGCATTAGGCACTACTGCATTTGCAGAAGGTCGTGATGATGGTCCAATTTACTGGACACATGGCATCGGTACAGAATGCTGGCAGGAAGAAGGCCGAGGTGGTCCATACGAAGTATGTGGCACTATCTTTGCAGGCGCCGTTGAAGATGATGAATATGCAGATCGCCGGTAATTAAAAGCCAACTTTAAACATATACGGAGGTGTATTGGCAGATATATGTTGAAAGGGTTTACCAACCCGAAAAGGAGAACTATAGTTCTCCTTTTCTTTTAACTAGAAATAAATATTATAGGAATGAGAACACACAAGGCCTGGCTCCGGGGGACCCCGGATCATTTTTTACCTATGCATATTTGCAAGAATACCACGTAACTTATACTGTTCCATTGCACGAATAAACCGCGTCATTCCAATTCCGCCACCTACTCGCGGAAAGAAACTTAATGATAAAAAGTTATTGAGTTCTTCTTCTACGCGATCCTTACCAAACTGTCCAAATAACAAGTCAGCATATTGTCCATCGCTAATTGTATGAAACATTTCACGCATCTCAACAGTATCACTACTGCGTTCTGCTGAACCTATAGTTTCTTGCCCTGCGATAATAACATCTATCTTTGCGGCTGTTCCATCACCATTTTGTTTCATATTCCAAAATGGACTTGTATAGTTAGGGAAGTTTTTAATCATACAAACTCGCCCTTGCCATTCTTTGCACATTCTTTCTTCGTGGTCGTGATCAAGTTCTTCTACGCCGTAGTCTTCACACCATTGCATATAGTCTTTAACAACAACGCCACCTTTGGAACACCAACCTAAGTATTCCATAAGTTCTTTTTCCATAGTTTCTAAATCGTCAACCGTACCTGGCATTTCAAATTCAAACATTGGAAATATAAGATCGTGCCTTCCAGGAACAGCATCTGGTTCTTGTCTATACGAGGTAGACATACAAAAAAACCCCGGTATATGGGGTTTAGTAAGTAATTCATATTCGAGCCACATCTGGCCTGTCTGCGGCAGAGGCCACACATTGCCTGCGTAGTTATATGTCGATACCGTTTTAGGATCTTCACACGCAGCTAATATACTCAGTCTGTTTTGTGTATGGACTTCTACAAAGCCTCTATCCATAAAAAAAGACCTTAATAGGCCTGCGGCTTCAGTAAATTGCTCGGGGTTAATTAATTGGGTCATATCTTGTTCTCCAGTCAAAAAAATTTTGTTCCACAAAATTCTTCTATTCTATTTATACCTTTAACCAAAAAATTGGACATTATAAATATTAGTATGCTTTTAGAAAAGTTTTTTAAATCTGCTAAAGCACAAAAAGTTAATAAACTACCTTGCCATTATGCTGTAAGTGGCATTAATTACAAAAATGGTTTTGCTACTACTTGTGCTATTCAAACAGATTATTTACACAAATATCAAAGTACAACACTTCCTTCTAAGTTTATTAATAATCCAAACTTTAAACAATTTAGATTAAAACTAGCAAAGGGAGAATGGCCATCTGGTTGTCATATGTGTGCCGAAGTTGAAAAAGAAAACAGCAGTAATTCTATGAGATTTGATTACACATATGATGAAACTTATTATCATCATAAAACAGGTGAGATTGATTTTGAAAGTATTAAAATAATAGAATTAAGATTTAGTAATAGTTGCAACATGGCTTGTTTACATTGTAGTCAAGTGTACTCGTCTGGTTGGATGTCAAAATTAAAACATTACACACCAACCAAACAAGATTACGAATTGCATCTTGATCAAATAACTGGAGCAATGCATCGACGAGATCCTAGCGAGGATTTCAGTATAGAATTATCTATAGAAGATATAAAAGATATTGTAGAAGATTTAAATAAAAACTTCCCAAATATAGAACGGATTGAATTTGCTGGTGGTGAGGTACTACATCAAAAACAATTTTTTCCTTGTTTAAAACTACTTGCACAACATCCAAATTCTAAAAACATATTTGTATCATTTCACTCAAACTTTAATGCAAACTTTGATCCAAAAGAATTATCACAGTTACTTAAACCGTTTGGTGAATCATTAATACATATGTCAATTGATTCTGGTAAAAACATCTATCCATATTTTAGAGATGGTGACTGGGAAACATTAGTAAATAATATCAATACTTTTCGTTCTGTAAATAATTTTACACGGTTAGGAGCAGTATGTACTACATCTGCTTACCAAATAATGGATATACGAAATGTGTTTGAATCATTGCTATCATTAAATATTGATGAGTTTCATGCATCGTTAGTATATACACCCGAGTATTTAAATCCAACAATACTGATGCTACATTTTAAAGATGATGTACTAAACGATATAGAAAATACATATGCATGGCTTCAACAGTATCCAAATGAGAATTTAAAAAATGAGGCACTTGATGGGTTAGATAAAATAAAAACATATATTACAACACATACCCCAGCATCGACTTCTAAATGTCCAAACGGTATTGAAGATCACTATAAAGCATTTATGCATTATATAACAGTATCAGATAAATTGTGGAAACAAAATTTTAATGACTATATAGTAAATTACAGATACAACGATAATAAAATAACGAGGGTAATATAATGTGGAGTGTACAAATAGAAGATGTTGAAGCAATTGATATAGAATGTACAACATTTTGTAATCTGCGTTGCCCTGAATGCCTTCGGGAAATAGACAAAGACTGGGTAGGATCTGTTTTAAATTCAACACATATAACTAGGGAAAACTGTGAGGAATGGTTTAACCCAGACGATCTTGTTAATTTTAACGAACTTAGATTTTGTGGAGCAATTGACGAAGCAGCTGCAAATCCACATTTATTTGATATTCTTAATTATTTTAATGAAGCATTTGTACCTCGCTACGAACATTTAACTAACAATGGTGCTGGGTTTTTTATCGATATACGTACCAACGGTTCTCTTAAAACAACAGCATGGTGGGAGAAACTAGCACATATATTACCACCAAATCATAGAGTAGTGTTTGGTATTGACGGTGCTGATGAAGTATCAGAAATATACAGAATAGGTTCTAAATTTAAAAAAGTAATTAATAACGCAACAGCATTTATTAAAGCAGGCGGGTTAGCGGCTTGGCAATTTATAGAGTTTGAGCACAACGAGCATCAAATAGAAGAAGCGCGACAAAAATCTATAGATTTAGGATTTAGAGCATTTAGCGTTATGTCATCTTCGCGTAGTGACAGAAGCGGTGACGTTAAACATGTAGATGTTAGTAGTATAAAACCCCCAAAAAGCGATTCTGTTATAATGAAAGCAGGAAAAAAAGAACGAATAGAAATAACATGTGAAAATCAAACTGTTATGGGAAAACGAATATTAATAAACAGTCTTGGACTTGTTACTCCGTGTTGTTTCCTTAATGGCTTTATTCATATGCCATTTAATTATAAAATGAAAAACCCAGAGAACGATCCACCTTTTTATTTCAGTGAACCAGTATGGAATAAAATATGGCAAAAACATCCAGATACAGCACTTTCGTTACACCATAACACTTTAAAAGAAATACTTGCTGGGGACTTCTTTAGTGATATAGAAACATCATGGAAAACAAAACCTATAGAAAGATGCTATGAAGTTTGTGGGAAACGAGTAGTTGATTCAACAAAATATTTATTTAAAAATGAATAGTGATAATAAATAAAATAACATGCTTTTTGAAATATCACAAGACACTATAGAAATAGACATACCAGAACAATATACCAAAATTGGTATAAAAGCATCTGGCGGACTGGATAGTACTATACTATCATATATGTTAGCATTATATAAAAGAGACGAACGCCCAGATATAGACATTATACCAATAACATTAATCGAAAGCACAAAGCCGTTTCAGTTTATGTATTCATCAATGTCTTTACAAAAGATAAGTGAATTAACTGGTATAACATTTGGCACACATTATTTTAACATGGTTCATACCCATCTCATTTGTGAAGGACAAGACGAACTGGTAATATCATTATATGATGATAATATAATAGAAGGACACTTCTATGGTGTTACATTAAACCCGCCTACTGATGCTTTTCCTGATCAAACAGGTGTTGATCACGATCGTGATAAATTACCAAATGATGAAAAGTATCCTGTTGTTATAGATAACACCAATTGGCAGCCGTTTGCAAACATTGATAAAAAAGGTATTTGCGAATTATATGAATCATTAGGAGTACTCAATGAGTTGTTTCCACTTACACATAGTTGTGAAATGATACATGGTGAGTACTTAATGCAACTTGATTTATCTAAACATTGNGGTNATGATNCTTGTTGGTGGTGCCAAGAAAGGCTTTGGGGATTTGGGAAATTAGACTAATGCGTATTATAACATGGAACTGTAATGGTGAATTTGATATAGACCAATTCGGTGATTTTGATTTATTTTTTGTCCAACGAATGTGTCATAGTATGGCTTTCACTTTACCTTATGCATGGAACTATGTTGAGAACTATCCTAATAGAGGATTAGGTATTATAAGTAAAGAGAGGCAATTAGATCACAATTGCGAATATGGTCGATTTTCTTGGTATAAAGAAGGGGCAGACAACACCCAAGGAAAATATTGGCAAACACTTACTACTAACATGAATACTTCTTCTGGCCTCATACCTATTAGATTTATTAATGCTTTACCAAGTTATCCAGAAGAAGACGGTAGCATTACTGACGAAAATCGTATACTACAAACAAGCGAGCTATTAGATTTAGTAAGTTATAATTCTGTTCTTGTTGGTGACTTCCATTCAAGTGATGATCAACTAGAAGATAAGATTTGTTTAGAAAACAGAAGTTTAACTAATCATATTACCGAAGGCACATTTACATGCAACAATGGTTTTATAGATAGTATTGATAAAATTATAACAACAAAAATAAGTCCTATTAAAATATCAAATGTTTCTGTTGTCAAATATGACAGAGATGATCCAGTAGGGCACTGGCCTATTGCATTTGAATTGGAGATATAATGAAAATAATAGTAACAGATAAGGGCAGGTATAAACACGAAATATCTTTTATGGAAGGCGACACTGTTAGGGATGTTATCGAAGACGAAATGAATGAGCCAGATTTTGGATTATGCGGTGGGTGTTGTGCTTGTAGCACATGCCATGTATATGTTATTAAAGGAACATATTCGACAATGAGAAATTCCGAAAAAGACACATTAGAAAATCTTGCAGACGATATTGAAGACAATTCTCGGCTTGGCTGTTGCTTAACACTTACATCAAAAAATGATGGTGATGAATTTATTATAGTATAGGTATTGACTTTTGTAATATTTTGTGTTATTATCTATAAATAATTTTACGTAACTTTCGAAAGGAGAAAGTATTATGTTTACCCATCATGTTAACACTTCTCACATTGGTCGGTTCGACGATGTAGAGCGTGTTTACAGCATTGATGATGTCCATCGCCTATCTGGCACTATACAAGTCGAACATACTTTAGCACACCACGGAGCAGAAAAACTCTGGTCAATGCTAATGGATGAGCCACATGTTAAAGCACTCGGAGCCGTAACTGGTAACCAAGCGGTGCAAATGGTACGTGCTGGACTGAAATCAATTTACCTATCGGGATGGCAAGTTGCCGCTGATAACAACACAGCAGGAACTACATATCCTGATCAAAGTTTATATCCAGCTAATAGTGGTCCTGAGTTAGTAGGAAAAATAAACAACGCCTTTCAACGTGCAGATCAAATTGACCATGTTGAGGGCAGTGATGCAACAAATTGGTATGCACCAATTGTAGCAGATTGTGAAGCAGGATTTGGTGGAGCATTAAACGCATTTGAAATTGCTAAAGCATACATTGCCGCAGGTGCCGCTGGTATTCATTTTGAAGATCAGTTAGCATCAGAGAAGAAGTGTGGCCATATGGGTGGTAAGGTTCTTATCCCTATACAGCAACACATAAGAAACTTAAACGCGGCACGGTTAGCGGCAGACGTTATGAGAGTACCAACAATTATTGTTGCTCGTACAGATGCAGAAAGTGCTACACTATTGACAAGTGATATAGACGACCGTGATAAAGATTTTATATCAGGTGAGCGTACAGAGGAAGGATTTTTTAAACTAGACTCTACACAATCATTTGATAGATGTGTTGTGCGCGGCCTTGCTTATGCACCATATTGTGATTTACTATGGATGGAAACATCTACACCAGACTTAGAGCAAGCACGTAAATTTGCTGATGCAATACGTAGCGAATACCCAAATCAAATGTTAGCATACAATTGTTCACCTTCGTTTAACTGGAGAAAAAATATTAGTGAGAACGATATTACAATTTTCCAAGATGCACTAGGTGATATGGGATACAAGTATCAGTTTATTACACTTGCAGGTTTCCATGCATTAAACTATAGCATGTTTGAACTAGCACTTGATTATCAAGAAGTTGGTATGCCAGCATTTTGCGAATTGCAAGATGCAGAATTTGAAGCAGAAAAAGATGGCTATACTGCTACTAAACATCAACGAGAAGTCGGTGCAAGTTATTTCGATGCTGTCGCTGTTGCTGTTGCAGGTGGCTCCTCGTCAACTACAGCTATGACAGGTTCTACAGAAGAAGCGCAATTCTAATTTATTAGGCACAGTGGCTATGAAGGCATAGCCATTGTTGTATACGTTTCTTGTATATCCTCAAATACTTCTGGCAAATAATCTTTAATATGCTGGTTACGCACGTGATCAAATGCTTTTGTTCGATGTACAAATCTATAATTAGAAATCTCTGATTGATCTTTTTTTAATAATTCTAAACTTGATTTCAAATTTGAATCTGCCAACCAGGTTGCATCAAAATCAATATTTTCTAAATACATATCAACATAATAATTTCGTAATGATTTACTTAAATTATAACAAGCAAGTTCGCCTGGCTGATCCAATAACATAAAAAATGCATCTAACTGTCCAAAATTTTCATTTATATATTTTAGCCAATTAACGAACTCAATTAAATAAGGCAAATTATAAGCTTGTATTGTTGCATTAAGTATACATTTGTGCTTCTTTAAATAACTAATAAGGGTTTGCTCAAGTATATCAAAATTACTTGGCGAACGAATATAATTATTAACTAGCCCTATTCCTTCAAAACTTACAGTAAGAGTAACATTACTAAACTGATTAATAAGTTTTTCAAATTTTGTATTTTGATTTGTACAATTTGTTGTGATTAATAAATTAACTGCATTATCACCAGTGTGCCTATTATTATCGATGAATGCTTGTAAGAAAGATTCTACCTCTGGCATAATAGATGGCTCGCCGCCTGCTACTTTAATATAATCTATACTATTAATATTACCAAGAATTTTTTTAAAATTATTTTCAGACATAACAGGTTGGGTTATTTGGTCACGGTATTGCTTTAATACAGAATAATTATTAGCTATTTCCTTTTCAAGTTGTGAACTAATAGATTCACTACACATCCTACATTTTAAATTACATAACTTACTAAACCGTATATCTAAATCGTTTGGAAAAAATAATTCTTTGCCTTGTAAATCTATATGGCTATGCCTAATATCAAATGCATTACGAAAACTTTTACCACCGGTATCTTCAATAGTATAACAAGGTTCACATTCTTTACGGGGAACATTATTAAGCATGTCATTTCTTACTTCGGTTAAGTATTCTCCTGACCAGTAATCCCAAAAATTAGATGAGTCAACTGCAGATAATGTTTTTGTTTTTTCATTAGGCTTAGATACACAACACAATCTACACCGGCCGGCATAGCCAACATATAAATGCATAAAAGGAGCGCGACAAAATATATTATTCATATCTAATTTATTAGGCACAGTGGCTATGGTTTGCATAGCCATTGTTGTATACACTATATTTTTAGAATTATAGAAGTTCATCGTAATTTATTTAGGGTTAGTAACAAGTCGTGTTTAAATTGTGTTACTAATTTTAAATTTATAGTGTGGTAATTTTTTATTTCTTTTTTATAATAACCTATTAAGTTTTTAGATTTAAAAACATCCATTAATGTATGTATAATTGTATCTTCATTATTAAAAAAAAGATTTTCATAATCAAGTGTTACTAACTCACCGGGAAATATATCCAACAAACTTAAAGTTGTATAAGTCGGAGGCAAGGGAATTTCATTATAAAGTTTAGTTAATACTTCAATTAAGTTTTCTGTTATCTCATCGGAGTTACTTTCTAAAATAAAATTATGATTATCTGGTATAGTTAAATAATCTACTAAAATATTTTTAATTGCTATATGATCAACTATTGCTAGTTGCTCTATAATTATAGGTTTTAATTTTTTAGCTACTGATGCATTACATTTTTTACGCACAAACTCATCAAGATCTTCTGCTATAAAATTATTTTTAATACTGCAAAGCACTTGTGTAAAAAATTTTTGCGAAGTGTTGTCAATATAAATTGTTTTTATTCTATTAAAATTTTTATAATAAAAATATGGAATTACTGGCAACAAATGACTAGTAACATAAGATGTATTAGTAAAACTAGACAAGTTATTAAAAATATCTTCATCTAGTGTTTCCATATTGCTTATATCATTTACATTTAAATATTTTAAAAAACGATAATCAGTAATATCAGTATATCCTTTTAAACTTTTAACTTTGCCTTTGCCCGGTGGTGAATATGTATTGTTAGACTCAATTGGTATATCTACTTCATCTAAAAATAAATTAACTAAAAAGTTACCGCCGGCTCCACATGGATATATAAAAAAAATTATATCGCCATTATCTATTTTTTTATAATACTTGGAATTACGTTTAAAAAATGCATCAAGCTCAAACCATTTAATAATTTTCTCATTACGAATTTTCTCATTACTTGCCATATTGACGTAATTCCTTTTTGAGTTGATCAAACAACTTCATATTTCTTTCGTGATATAATTGTATCTGTGTTTTATAATATAAGATATCTTGATTTGAATTATATAATTGCATTAACTGTTTTATAGTTTCCATATCTTGATTTATAATTAAATCCTCATATGTGATTTCATATAGTTGTTCGTTTGAAAGAAAATTTAACATACCCGATTCAGGCCTAGCAGTAGTAAGCCATGCAGTCGGAGGAATAATTGTTTCTGTGTTGTTTAAATTTATATTATCTAATTCAACTATATACTTATGTATTTTTTTATTTAATGCACGATCTAATCCAATTGTTTTAAACTCATCAGTGCCAATGCACTGTAATAATAATTCCGCAATTACACCNTGTACGGCATTAGAAGTAGAACTTTGTTTTATTTCATTAAATANTTGCCATATATCGTNAGCAATATCTTTTTTCTCANCCTCAGAGAANCTTTCAAACTCGNTGTAATCTTGTACTAATATACCATGTAGTGCGGCTTCCTTTCTCTTAATTGCTGAAAGTACCGATATATACTGTTGCACTTTTACAGTAGATGGTTTAATAACTACAACTTTTACTTTATTATAATTTTTATAATAAAAATACGGAACTACCGGTAAGTGGTGTGTTATTATTGGATTAAGGTTTGTATATGACAATTCTGATGTAAGAGCAGTAGAAAAAATATGATCAAAATCAAAATCAGTTAAGTCTGTAGGTATCATAAGTTTTTTCCATATTGCAAAAGCATTGGCTAACTTATTATAATATTTCCTATTTGTACGAAGCAAATCAACAATAGTTTGATTTTTAATATAAATTATATTCTCTAACCGATTCTCAATAAATGGTAATAACTGTGGATAACGATTTTCATAGAACAAGTTATTTGATATATCATGATCTTGAGTAGAAAGATTTAACAATAACCCATCCAGGAACAAACTAACAATAAAATCTCCACCAGCACCAGACTTCCATACCATAAAAGTATAATCTTTATTATCTAACTTTTTATAATACTTAGAGTTAGTTTTAAAAAAAGTATCCAGTTCTTCCCATTTGCGTTTTTGTTTATCTGATAACATCATAATTTTTTAACTGCCAATGGTAATTCTGTTTTAAGTTGATTAAACAGTTTCATATTTCTTTCGTGATACATTTGCATTTGTGTTTTATAATATAAGATATCTTGGTTTGAATTATATAATTGCATCATTTGTTTTATAGTTGCAGTATCTTGTTCAAGTACTAACTTTCTATAATCAATTTTATATAATTGATTAGTTGGTAGCCAATTCATCATACCTGAGTAT
>NZDU01000036.1 GCA_002688875.1 Candidatus Pacearchaeota archaeon
ATATATTAATTGATGTTCCTTGATGTTGTCTAATAGAATTTAATCTAGCAAGTAATGTAGTCCATTGTGTTGCAGTAATAGCCGATCCGGCGGATACTGCCGCTACAGTATTTGATTGTCCCCAGCCAGCATCACCTGTACCTTGTCCCCAAATCGTATTGATTGAAGCAACACTAGTATCACCTGTACCTGCTGTATTACCTGTAGCAAATAAATTATATTCGTCGTCTAATATTGTTTGGCCTGCGGCATAACTCATTGATTCATTGTCCCCTTTGTTTTCTTTTTTTATACTTTTCCTACGACAATTTCTACTATTGAAATGTCTTCAGTTATTTTAGTTTCTAAAGATCTACCTACAATATTAGTTATTGTTAAATCTCGGACATCTGCTCCTTTGGCAGTTCCTGGTGTATCACCTGGAATTAACCGTTGTCCTTTACCTACATTACCTTCTACTTTACACGGAACACGGCCTGCTAGTGCTACATAAGGATGTGATCCATCGTCTCCTGCGTCAGCATTCATTTGTACTGCTGGTTGTGTAGATATTACTCCAAAGCAATCATGTTCATTAGATTCAGTTTTTCGGATTTCATTATCTCCACCAATATTAACTACATCACCTGGTTCAAGGTTACCTGGACCATGATAACGTTCTGCTAAATCCGAATAATTTGCCGCTGTGGCTGTTGCGTGTATTGTTGCGTATCCTGAAATAGTAACATTTCCTGCTGTAGTTCCATCTTCAGTTGTTGTGATACAAGCAAACTCATCTGCAGATTCATCCCAAATAAATGCCGCATTAGAGTCAACACCTCTATCCATAATTAATCCCTTATCAGTTGCTGTTGTGTTAGTTGATCCGCTACCTAATACAATAAGTGGATCTTGTACGTTTAAATTTGTTACATTAATATTTTGTACAGAACCACTTGTTATTAAAGTTCCAGCAACTGTTAAATCACCTGCTACTACAACACCTGCTGTTGCACCATCAATTGTAAGTGCTACTGTATCTGAACCACCGTCATTTACATTAAAAATTATATCTCCATTTGATGTAACATTTTTTAATGTTGTATCACTACCAGATTGTGACATTTTAAAGTCAGAATCAACACCTAATGTAAATCCTGTATCATTTAATACACCTAATGTACCTGAAGTAGTATCATTTGCATCTGATCTTAAAAATGATGCCGCTGATACCCCACCTAATCCATCTGAATCTGTAGAAGTTCCAACAAATTTATTACCTGTAACTGCTGTTGATAAATCAAATCCCTTAGATACAAGTGAAAAACCTGATATCGCAGTTTGTGGTGTAAATTCCACAGATGATAACATTGCAACAATTATATCTGCTACTTTAAATTGTAATACTGTTCTATCAACACCATCTGAATCTGTAATTGTTGTTGATACAGATCCTGTTACACCTGTTCCTGATGTAGTTTGTGGTCCTACTAACGTAAATGATGTACCATTGTAAACATATAATTGACCATTACCTGAATCGTACCACAGATCACCTTGTGCTGTATTTGTTGGTTCTGCAGATGCAACATTGGCACCACTTACAGATTTAAATGATGATCCATTGTAAACTTGTAATTGATTTGCTGTAGTGTTATACCAAATTTGCCCTTTTAATGGAGCAGTTGGTGTATTTGAAGACGTATTAGCAAAATTTTCAATTATTCTAATTTGATTTTCATTCAAAACTTCACCATATCCTGCATAGTTTTTACCTATTAGTGATAATGATGTTGATGCAGTATCTAAAGTACCATCTGCTACTGTGGCTACTACCGTTCCGTCTGTTTTATTAATTGAATATGCCATATACTATATTTATAAATCCTTTAATTTGTCTGCTTTTGCCATTTCTTCATCCATACTAACATACTCAAATGCTGGGTCTTCAGCATAAACTTTCTTTTGCTCTTTAGTTTCTTCTTTAATTGCTTTTACGTGATCTTTTAACTTTGTAAATTTTTCAGTATTAGGAATGTCTGATTGATCAAGCATTTCAATAATAATGTTTAGTTGTTTGTGCAATGGAAATGCTTCCAGAACACGTATATTTGCACTATGAATAACTTCTGCTTCTCTAATAATTGTTTTGTCATGCATTGGTTTTACTGAACCACTATCATGATCACCATCCCAATAATGAGTAGTGTTATCAAACTCAACTTCTTTAACTTTAAATTTGGTTAAATCTAAATTATTCATTATGTCTGGAGCATTTTTCAATGTTTCAGTAAGATTGGCAGTCATTACACCATTCTTTGCATTGAATAAAAATGTTTTCTTTTCTGTTGCCATTATGCTACCTTCCTTTGATGCATATCAAGTCCTTGCATGATAACAATACTGTATTTTGGTTTTTCATTTTGTCCAACTTCAGTAACTGCATGAAGTGTTCCTAAATGCATATTAAACGATGCTCCTGGTTTTTCTTCAACCAAGTGCTCTTCATCTTGTTCATCCCAATATTTAAAGTGAGGTTTATCAGATTGCAAAAATATTAACTTAAACATCCAATACGACCCATCACTCTCTTTATGCTTTGGAATATGATCACCTGCTTCATATTTGTTAACACAATAATTTAATCTATCAGTCCATTTAATTGGAATAGTTTTAAATATTGCTTCTGTTAATTCTTCTGGCATATCATAATGATATATTTGTTTAAGAGAAGCATTACCATATCTGGTGTAAAATGTTTTTGCACCATCACGTTTCTTAAACAAATATTGATACTTGTGAATCAAGTCCATAACTTCATCTACGTTAGTCATATAGTTTTCTATTTGATTATACATTATCCTGACACATACTCCCATGCTGTTCCACCTGAGTTTACTCTATACAATAAATCGTTGTTTCTTGTTGGATTTGCTACTGTTGCCGTTACACCAGTTACTACTGCTACTGAAGTACCAATTGAAATACTAATATTTGTTGTTGTTGTTCCAATAGTATCTGCGGTTGCTGTAAACCCAGCCACGTATGCTTTTGTAAGTGGAGTAAAATTCGCCACTGGAGCCATGATACCTAACAACTCTGCTACTGAACCTGATACTCCTGCACCTGCTGTTTGGTTTAATCCTGTAACATCTAAAGCAAAATAAAGATCTTTTGCTTTATCTACATACCTTTTAACTGCTTCTTCTGTTACTAATAAACTATTAGATGCATTTGTGTAAACACCATTTGCATCACCACCTAATGCTCCATCTGTTGAAATACCTGTAACAGTAATAGACGAATCAGCAAATCCTAAATTAGTTACTTCTAATGTAGCAGTTGTTAATAATCCAGATACTGTTGCCGCCCCTGTTACTGCAAATGTTGAACCGTTAAAAGTTAAATTTCCTTCTGCTGTAATAGCCGAAGTACCTGTTCCTGTTAGTACTGAGTTATCAGTTAACGTTGAGGCTCCTGTTCCACCATTTGCTACTGATAAATCTGTTGTAAGTGTAAGACTATTTGCTGTAAAATCTTTTACGGCAAAATCTGCAAGAGCAGTATCTACCACTGTTGTTACTGTTGCCGCTGAAGTTGAAGTTACTGCTTTGAACTTATCTTCACCTTCGTTCCAATAAAGAATTGCGGCATTATTTGTTCCACGTTGAATATAAATTCCTGCATCAACGTCAGCACCTGATGAACTTCTGTTTAATTCTAACAGTGGATCTTCCACTGTCATATTAGTTGTTTCTACAGATGTAGTTGTACCTTTAACTTGCAAATTACCATGTACTACAACATCTGAAGTTGCACCATCGATTGTTAATGCTACGGTATCTGATCCACCATCATTAACATTAAATTTCATATCACCATTTGAAGTAGTATTTTTAACTGTTACATCTGATCCTGAAACTGATATAGTAAAATCTGAATCAACACCTACTGCAAGTCCTGTGTCATTAAGAACTCCTAATGTTCCTGATGTAGTATCATTGGCATCTGATCTTAAAAATGATGTACTATCTATATCATCTAGTGTATCAGCATTTGTGGCTGTGCCGTGTATCTTATATCCTACTGCTAAATTAAGACCAAGTCCTATTGAAGCAGATGGAAAGTTTGATGGTGTTGCCGCGGCCGTAAATGCTGTTGTAGAATTAATTGCCCATCGTGTACCTTTATTATACATACCAACAACTTTTTGAGTTGCTGTAAGATTATCTGTAATAGAATCTTGTTGTTCACCTGCTACACCATCTGCTGTTGAATAAATTGGACCAATTAAATCAAATGCTGATCCATCGTACATATACAATTGATCATTTGTAATATCGTTCCAAAGCATACCAGTAGATAATCCTGTACTAGGTGTTGTTGCTGAACTTTCTACACCCACATTTACCCAAGCAACGCCTGTGTAAACTTTTAATCTATCATTTGTTTTATCCCACCAAAGTTCACCTTCTATAGGTGATGATGGTGCTGTAGCAGATGATGAATTTTCTAATAACTTAATTAGATCTTCATTAAATGCTTCACCATAAGATTGATAGTTTCTACCAATCAGCGATAAAGATGATGTAGTATCAAGTACTCCATCGTTTACTGTGGCTAGTATTGTGCCGTCTGTTTTGTTAATTGTATATGCCATATCTTTTTACTATTTATCGCTCCTTATGATTCCACGAAGTTGGTTAAAGACTGTACTCTTACTGTATAATCTATTTGAATTAATCTGTTTAACGATTTTTGCACAGGATGAAAAATCACGTGTGTTAACAATTTACCTAATCCTGCACCAGTATCTGAATATCCATATAATGCTAATTCATCAAATACGTATGAATCTGTAAATGTTGTAGTATTATCAAATGCTGACTGCCCTGCAGGTTCACCATAATCTAATAAACAAGTACAAACAATATCTGAATATACATTTCCTGATGTATGCCTAACTTCTAATTTATTTCTTGTTGTATCTGAATTTGCCGCCGATAAATCATTTATAGATTTATAGTATGTTTCATTATATAATGCGGCATTTGAGCCTGAATTATTAGATGTTAAGTACGTAATAACCCCAGTAGCATCAACAGATGTACCTCCATTACCAAAATGCATTTCTTCAATATAACCTTCGGTTCTATTTGCTATGGATTTTGCTAATGCTTCAGAAAAATTCTCATAATGAATAGCATTACGTTTATCTACAAAAACTTCTTCTGTTTCTGGATCAAATATCTTAATATGACCCTCAATCAAAATGCCTTGACTTTCATCAGGTTTCTTTTGGGTTTCTTGTTGCTCTTTAATATTTTTATCTTGTTGTTCTGTCATATGCTATTATATCATGTATTTATTAAGGTAGTTTAGTTGGGTTATTAAGCAAGAATGTTGCTTCTGGTCCTGTTGCCCCTTGCAATCCTTTTCCGTCACCTGCTGTTGATGTACCTTGGTTTACCCAAACTTTACCTGTTTTTCTTATTATTTCAACTTTTCCTCCACTAATTGGAGCAGTTGTAAATGTAATATATGCTGTTGATCCATCAAAACTAAATCCACTTGTTTGTTTTATACCACCAACAAATACAGTACAATCATTTCCACTTGCTAAAGGTATAAATGTAGTTGAATCAGCATCAAACAATAAAAATTGTGTTGTTAATCCATCTGCTGTATGTGTACAGATGGTAGTAGTATCAGAATATCCTGGAATTGTTTGACTTGCACCCGAATCAATTACATCTGTACCTATTGCATAGGTATTTAAAGCACCTGTTCCTAAAGTACCTCTCATAATTTGTCCTAAACTATTTTCACTTAAATCTCTTATAAAGTATGTAATACGTTCATTATTAATAAAAATAATACCAGGTACATTTAAATTAGGGTCTGGTTCAGGTAAAACTGAAGCATCATTTACAAATATTTCTATATCTGTAATATCAAGTACTTTTGCTAATTTTGTATTACCAGCATCTGCAATTCTCTTATAATGATATCTATTAATCATGTCTTTAAATATTCTATACCCAATTGCTTCTTCTATTTTTGTTGTTGATATTGATGTTACTGTAATAACATCTGCATTTGAATACGATGACCTTGGTATGTATAATTGATCATTTTTTAGACTGTAAGTTACACCTGCTATTAATTTTTCACCATTATATGTTACCCACAAATAATCTGTATTAGTTGGTGTACGTGATAATGTATAATAACCACCTCTGTTAGAATCAACTTGTGCTACCGCTGTATCAAATCCTAACTTATACACATAAGCAGTATTTCCTGGTGCGGCACCGGATGCTTCAAGTTGAACAGTATTTCCTAACAGAATAGCATTAAACGTTGCTACTGTTCCTGAAGATTTTTGTCCATATTGTACATGACTTACATTTCCACTTTTCGCCGCTACATGGATTGTTGCAAATTCATATTCTCCTCCACTTGTTTTAATTAAAACTTGATAATAAGCACCATCAAAATTAGAAGTAGTTAAATCAAAAGAATCTAATACTACTGCTGATGTACTAACTGAAACAGCACCGACAAATTCTATTCCAGTATCATTTGTTGTTGCAGTTGAAGTTCCTAACTTATTTGCAATACCAAACACACCTACAGAACCAGTTGTGGTATTAATTACTTTTAATGCTAAAGTTGTTCCTGAATGACTTACAGAAAACGTATTTCTTGTTGTCGACCCATCTGCATTAAACAAATTATATTGGGCAATATAAGGTGTTGTTCCATTATACGCGATTGTTAATTGTGTAGATTCAGTATTTGTTCCATCCTTTATGCTTAAAAATATTTCAGCACCGGTATAATCAGTAGTACTTAATTCAAATAATGTAGTTTGATTTGATCCAGTACTTGTATATTGTTTTGTAAACGTTTCTTGATTTGAACTTAAAGGTGATGAAGCAGTTGAGGACGTTGCTAATATTGTCATTCTATGTGCTTTAAGTTTAGTTACATTATCTGGTGCTGTAGCAGTTATAGTAACTACACCTGAACTAACAGTTGCGACGTATGTCATAAATTTTGCAACATTGGTCGCTACCACGGTACCAAATTTTGTTAAACCTACATCAGTGCCATCTGATGTTACTGTTAACATAGTAGTTTCTGTATCATCTGAAGAATTTGTGGCTGATATAAAATATTGAGCAGATGAAATTAAAGAATTATTCCATGTATCAATTACTGTACCTGTAGATGTTACTGGGTTACCAGTTATTAATGTTTGATACGTACCGAGTTGTACATCTACTAAAGACGATGATTTAAATAATTCAGTTCTTATTCCAAGTTGATCATGATTTGTAAATGATGTAACTCTAATCTCATCATTTAATGTTCCTGCCGATGTTAATACAATATTAGAACCTTCAATAATATAATCATGTCCAATTTTTACAACAATTGCAATACCATCACCATCTGCTGGTCTAGTATTAAAGTATACAACACCAGTCCCAGTAACTACCGCGGCATCTGAAGTAACATTTATCGCATCAGCATTCTCATCATTTTGGTCTGCAGTTACACCTATAGTATTTAAAAACCAATCCTCATTAATAGATTGTCTTGCACCATTTAAATAAACTTCAACATCAGAAGTGTTTGGTATTCCGGCTAAATTCATAACTGTTGGTACATTGAATGCGTATGTGGTTCCGTCGCCTGAGTAATATGCAGTATCTGGTGGATTTAATCTATTGCCATTACGTTCTACGATTACTGTATTATGCAATGGTCCAAAATCTGCTGGAGTTTGAGATAATGCATACGTTAACGTTGACCCATCTGCTGTTAATGTTTGAGTATTAACTTGTGAATATGTTTGTTCACCAGCATCAGCATCAAATAATGTAATTTGTATTGTTGATCCACTTGCCGGTGCTGAACTAAACACAATATCGGTTGATGCACTATCTGAACCTTCTTGTACTGTAACAGCCTGAGTTGCACCATTTACTGTTGCAAATGCTGTTTTAGTAAGATTAACAGTTGAATCTGCTAACGAGTATGGTACTGGCAAATTAAATGTTGTTGACGTACCATCTCCTGTAAATGATCTTTTAATTGTAATTTTAGAACCTGATATACTAAAACTTTGTATTGTAATAAGTTGCCCTAATAATGGTGCTACAAGAAAACTAATTGTGTTATTTGCTCCAACAGTATAGTCAACTGTTGAATCATTTGCATCTAATCTACGTCTTAAATTACCATCAACCCAAACAAATACAGCATCTTCATCTGCTGGTGTTTGCCCAATTGCAAATAATGTAGTTGTACCGTCACCTGTATGACTATTTGTTCTCATAATTGGAGAACCCATTGATGGATTTGTATAAACTTTCATATCAAGTGTATCAAAAGATGTTCCAGGAACCACTTCTTCTGGTGCGTATGCTGAAAACTCATCTACAAATTGATTTCCTTCTACTTGTACGTTTGCTGGATTTGTACCTGCTAAACTATTTGTAAAGCCTACACCATCTACATATTTGTCTAAACCTAATTCATATGATGGTGTTGGCACACCTTCGTCATCGATTATTAAACCATCAAATGGTATATCACCATATGAATGCATATCGTATGCTCCTTCTTGATCAAACGTTGGTCCAAGAACTTGTGTACCTGGATATTCTAATCCAGTCATTAACTGACCATACATTACTGTACTTGAATCTTGTACACCAGGCATACCTGCTGTAGTTGAATAATGTGCTTTAATATAATCAACTGCTGACCATTCTTGCAAGTATGCTGTTATATTTGTTGTTGTTGAACTATCTGCTAACGTTACAGCATCTGTAAACAATGTACCTGATTTATGTGTTGCTGTAATATAATAAATTTCGTTATTATAACGAATATTCTGACCGGCAGTAAAGTCTGTTGATGCTGTCCATTCTGTAATTGTATCTGTAGAAATAACTGTACTACCTGTTAATCTATTAAATTGTAAAGTAGTTGTCATATTTCTTACTTTAGCATTGTCTATTTGAGCATAAA
>NZDU01000037.1 GCA_002688875.1 Candidatus Pacearchaeota archaeon
ACAGCAACATAAAATAAAAATGCTGACGCAACAATCATAGTTACACCTTCAAACAGTTCTTCGTGGGCATGAGTTAAAGTTTTAATATATGTAAATGCCCATGCGATTGCTAGACTGGCTACTACTGCACTTCCAATACCATACCAAACATATTGTTTAGCCATTACATCTTGTGCTTTACCTTTTTCACATAAAGCATTATTCCATTTTTTAATGTAAGTGAAAATTAATATTGATATTAAAAGTATTTCAAATCCTTCTCTCAAAATAATAAAGAAGGAAGTTAAAAAGGGTGCTAAACTCATATTTTATTATACCATCTCTTTCGTTGAAGTTCAATCTTAATTTTGGTGTCAACTACAGTATGTATTATAGATTTTATAGTGAGTAATTTTCCATACTTAATCACAGCATCTCCAACATCTTCAATACCAGATTCCCATTGTGGATATGCTACTGACCAACCATAATCTATTGCTCTGTCTATCATTTTATTGCCTGCTTCATCTTTATCAGGAACTACAATAACTTTGCGTTGTAAATTGTTAACCATTTCCTGTTGTCGTTTATTTGGTTCGGATCCTAGTATTGCTACACCATCTAATGCTATTGCATCTAGTGGACCTTCCATTACTAATACAAACTGTCTATTATAATTTTGTTGATCACAATTAAACACATACCCTGGTGGCACGTCTGTAAAATATTTTGCAATTTTATAATTCTTTTCACCAAGCCATCTTGCTGTGTATCCTACTATTTTATGTTTATGATAAAATGGTATTAATAATCTATCATTCATTTGATTTTCATTGTTAGTACTATAATAAAATGGATAGTCATCTATTTCTAAACTTCTCATGTTTATAAATTCAATTGCTTTTGCTAATCCATTTATTACAGGTGTTTCTAAATTTTTTTCATTTACCCAATGCATAATTGGTTTAGCGGCCTTTGGTAATGGCTTTTCTGTAAAATGAATTGGTTTATACTCACGTTTGTATTCTATAGTTTGATCCATATACCTTAATGCTTCTAGTCCCATCTTGCGTATTGCTTCTGTACTGAATCCCATAAATGACATTAATTTTTTCATTTTGTAATTTAAGTTTCTACCTGGTATCCAATTTGCTTTATAGCCACAGTTGAAACAATGAAATTGAATACTTCCATCACCTTGAATTCGTACACCACCTCTACCTCTGGTGTCTTGCGATTCGCCAAAGTTATGGCAACATGGTGCATTAAAACTTGTCCATCCAGAAGGTGTTACTTTCTTTTTAGGTGGCAAGTAAGTCACGAATGTCTGTTGAATCAGATTATGCATTACTGTCATTATACATTATTACCAAACGATAGTCAAACTATTGCTTGGTTGGTTTTTTACCGTTCAAAACTCTTAACTTGCCTTGCTTTTTTGTATAATAATTTTTTTGCTGTTTTGATAACTGTCTTTCTTTATTTCTACAGTTAATCCAATTTACGAATGCGTCAAGTTTCTTTATCATAGCCTGTTCTCCCTTTGCTTTAACTTTCTAATTTCTGCCTATCTAACCTTTCGATTAGCACCTATATTTATCAAATAATTACAGTAGTGATATGAAAAGATATGAATGCATACTATGTGGATGGGTGTACGATGAAGCACTAGGTGATCCAGACGAAGGTCTTGCACCTGGCACAAAATGGGAAGACATACCAGATGATTGGGAATGCCCCGACTGTGGTGCTAGGAAAGATATGTTTGAAATGGAAGAGATATGAAAAACTTATATGATAGTAATAAACTAGTCATTATACTATATGAGTCTCAACACACTTATCATGCAAAGTATTTAGGTAAGATGTTATCATTTAGTGATGATGTATGTGTGCCTATACCAAGATATAAACATTTTAATTTGTTTGAACATGATGGTGCACCAGCAATGTGGAACTCTTGGTTTTTAGAAGATGGTGTGCATAAATGGTTAGACTATGGTTGGCGTAAAGAATTAGACTTTGCACAGAAGCAAGGATACCTTAATACGTACAGAACACCAGAAGTTGAAAAATGGTTAGAGTCAAAAGAGTTTGGAGTATTTGCAATTAAGGTAGATGCATTAAACAACTCAACACTTCATGAAATGTGTATAATTTTTCCTCGTGCTTGGTTTATATGTATTAGTGAAAGTAGAAAACTTAAAACACCTTTTATGTTAAATCAACTAGTAATGGTTGTTCCTGATCAAGTAGCACCATATAATGTACAATGGATTCATGGAATTGATCAATGGCTCAGTAATAGACACCAAGTTATGAGACTACTAAACAATCACTTAAAGTTAAGTATAGATCAAAGTGAGGCTCAAGCATTTTTTAATAAAACAAGTAAGACGTCAAGTGGTTACTGGGGTAGAAAGCATACGATACGTTGTATACTTGAACCTGAATCTATAGCAATGATACGTTTTGAGCATGATGGAATGCTTATGCATAAAATTAAACTTAAACGTGAAGAAGAATTTTATTTTACAATAATAGAAAAACAACCAATAGTAACATTGCAAATATGGCAGGAAACTCAAAGTCATGCAGTAAAACACAATCTTGTAACAATAAAAAAAATAGAAATAAATGATCAATCTGTTTTAAACAAAGGTACATTTTATCCAATACCAAGTCCAATGATTGCACATAATTATAACCATAAAGAACTGTCTCCAAAACCGTTTTGGAAAACAATTAACATGGATGGTTATTGGGAGATTAAAACTGATGGTGTTAATATATTATGATCTATAATAAATTTTATTCAAACCTTGCAATAATAATTTAAAATTATCATTTGAATTTATAGTGTTCTGAATTACAATGTTACCACTGCTATTTTTAGATGCGTTGTACTTTGCAGGTATGCCATTAGTTGTTAAATTAAATCCATTAATGAAATGATTATAATCTTCTAAAGTTGATCCATCGCCTGTTACTGTAACCACTTTACGTTGTTCAACTCCATCATCATCTGTGAATACAAATACAAAAGATGATCCACCAGTAAATATATCAGCACCTGCACTAACATCAACGTTTCCTGTTGTAGTTCCTGTATGTTCTCCAAGTACAAATCCAGCAACTGAAAGTGGGCCAATACCAAAAGAACGATCGGTTGTTGCTCCAGTATATTGAACATCAAATGCAATTTTCGAATATACACCTTTGAATGTGTAAATTTTTTGTCCAGTAAATGATGTAAAGTCTAATGATTCATCTGCCTCACCGTCCGGTGTAATTGAGAACCAATCTGCTACATTACCAGTAGCATACGCACCAGTGTCTGCTAAAGTACCTTTAATTACAATAGTTCCTGAGAAATCGTCTAAGTCAAATTGTACAGTATGAATTGCTTGGTTACTATTGTTCTCAGGGTCTGCTGAAACTGTGCTTGATTTAAGTACTTTGCCATCTGTAGTAAATGATGTAATTTCAGTTGATGTAACAAATTCAGGATATATTCCACTAATTACTTCTGCTTTACCTGATGAATCGAAGTCTGTTCCTGCGTATACAATTTTAGTATTTGTTTCACCATCGTCGGATACTTGTAATGAATAATTGTAAAATTGACTAGTTAAGTCTCGTACTTGCGATTCTGTTAAACTTAATTTTGCAATGCCTTTTTGTGCATCTACAATGGTTAAATCTTGTGATACTTTTGTTGATCTATTCTCTTTATCTAATAAATTAAATTTTATTGTATGCTGTCCTATATTGACTTTTTTGTTATCATGATTATAAAACTGGAACTGTACTTCATTATTAATTCCTTTATAGAACTTTAATAGACGTTCATACATTTTTTCCTGTCTCCTATACTCATTACCTATCCCACTATCGAAATATATCGGTATAGTATTGTCATATAAATACGCAAGTTGCTTAGGCATAACATATTTAACATTATTTATATGAACGAACTCTTTGAAGATATTAGAATAAAGTTTCCTTTTATAGCACTTATAAACGTAGGAACCAATGAATACGTAGGTATAATACAGAATCAAAATACCCAAGTAACCTCTATATATGACTATTCTAAACTTAAAACTGAAGAAGAGAAGAAGACTTTTTTAGAAGCAGGTGAAACATGGTGGAATGAATCTAATAGATTAATACCTATAAGCATATTTTTACGTGAAGAAATGTTACAGTTTAAACACGCCTTAATAACACATAACACAAAAGAAGTGAGGGTTCTTTCAGGACATATAGTAAATTTAAGTAATATGAGGACTCGTAGAGTAAAACGTAGAACTTTAACTTTGGTTCGTAAAGTTAAGTAAATTCATTTGTATTACAACCACATAAGCATAACCAATTGCATGAGCCTTTTTAAAGAAATATTCTTTTAGGTCTGCAGGTTTAATCCAAACTTCCCTGTCAATCATTGCCCAATCACTATCTGCTAATTTTCGTTTACCTGGACGTATAATTGCTAATACAGCCGCCAACTGATCAATTGATTGTGGTTTTAGTTTTTTAAGTAATGCAATATGATCATTAATATGAAATAATTTTTTAACTGCTTCTTCATTTTGTAGCAATGACCAATCTGGTTCTTTATACATAAGTTCAACTAAATGTGCTTCATCTTTTACACCTTCATATGCTGATACATTCAAGAAGTCAATTTTAAAATATCCTAATTTGTCTGCCACTTCATAGTCAAATGATGCCAATCCAGTTACTGGATCTTTTGGAATGTCTTGTGCGTAAACACCTGTGTTGTGTTTAGTAAGTTTATTTTCTTTATAGATAGATGCTGGTATGTGTTTTATTTTTTCTAATGCTTTGTCTCTATCTAATAAATCTATATCGATGTCAGGCATTATGTCCAATTCTCCGGATCAAATATTGTCATTGGCTTTTTCCAATTAACTTTTTTCAGTTGCAAAAATACAGGTATCCAAAGTAAACCTATAAGACAACCAATGGCTGTACCAAATGCAAGTCCCCATGATGCTGTTATGGCGCCACCCATAAAATCTGAAATTGCATTTCCTATACCTGCACCTAAAACTCCACCCATTCCTTTTTGAAAATACTTTGGCATAAATCTTTCCCATGACAAACCTAATATAGCACCGGCTATCATAACAGCATTATCTACTATGCCAAAAATTATAAAATTAACTAACCAACTCATAATTCTTTTTTCTTGTTTGGGTTAAATGGATCAGTAGGATAAACTATTCTTATTCCTCTTGCTCCAGGTTCTTGGTCACCATTTTTTCTTGGAATAAAATGTACGTGTGGCCAAAATACAGTTTGTCCTGCACACCCACCATGATTCATTCCTATATTAAATCCATCTATTTTACCTTCTTTAACTTTCTCCATACCATCACGATATGCTTCTTGAAAACATAATCCAATCATACCTGGGGCATCTTTAGTTTTTGGTACGTATAACAAATGTCCTTCTGTACATGGATACTTGTCATTAAAAACTGCATAGCAAGGATTATCATAAATTGGTTCCTTATCTGTTTTTGCCCATATTGAATTTTTATATTCAAAGACTTCATCTTCTTTTTTATCAGGGACCCATTCCCAATCTTTACTCATTCTTTTCTCCTGCAGGTGATGGTATATCGCCAAAACGTTCATCACACATTTGTTTTAATAGTTTAGCACCCTTTTGACATTCTGCCAACCAATCGTCCATATCGTCTTTATATCGTTGGACTTTGGTAAGATACTTGTAACATTTAAAGTTAACTTTCATTTCTTTGCACATTTTGGCGATAGCATAAGAAGTGGTATCAAATGCATCCCCAGAAATATTTCCATATGTTCCATCAGTTGATGGTGTTGGTACATAATCCATAGTAGATATAACAATACTTCTATCATTACCTAACACACCTTCAATATTATCTTCTGGTGTTTCGTATTCATCATATCCTAATAATGTGTGATTCATATCTGCTTGAATTACTTTTGTTGCTTCATGAAAGCCAGTAAGATCGTTAATTGATGTTGCTAATGAGTAATGACATAAGAAAGCAGGTAGTTTATTATTAACCATTGTATAAACTTGTATTGCTAAAAATGATACATTAGTGGCATTTATTTTGCCAGGACCAGTATGTTTAAACCAATTCATACCGTCAGTTTCTTCTTTGTATGTTGCTAACCAAATTCCATTTTTGATTGATGGTTTTTTTGTTTCTATTTTTGTTTTGCTTATTTTTATGTCTTGTTCTTTGACTGTTTCCATTATTCTATTCCTGCTGTTTTCAAAACATCTTTTGCAAAATCTACATCCAATTGCTTTTGTTTAAACAATTTTTTCCACCATGGTGGATTAATTACTGTTTCTATTAAATTAATTTGTTCATCATTCATGTCTTCTAACATTTTTTGTCCACTTTTGCAATTATATATTGCCCATGGAGATATCTTACCTGCATTAATCATCTCAACTGCTTTGTTCATATTAACATAGTAAAAGAAATGATTCCATTCTGCCTTTTGTTCTTCACCCCATTCTTGCATAAACTTTACTGTTCTTTCTAATGCTGGTTCAACTGGTTCCGTTAATAATTTACTTTTAAGATACAAATCATAAGTTGCTTCAAAGCACCATTCATCTATTTTAATTCTTTGAGTTATTAACCAATCAATATATGTGTCTGCTTCTATTATTATTCTACTAATAACATAACGACCAAATTTTACAAATGCAATATAGTAAGGTGATTTTGAAAAACTTAAATAAGTTTTATCTTTAGTGGCCCCTTGTGCTAGTTGAAAAAATCTATTGTATGCTAAAAAGCCAACCTGCACACCTTTTTCATCTTGTTGTAAATGTCTACGTTTTTGTTCACATACATGAACTATGAGTGTTTTTTCACGTGTAAATTCTTTACCACAATGTTCACATTCATACATATTATCTGAGTTTAATTTGCTTGTCATCTTGCCCAAAATCTTTTGCTAATTCTTTTAATTCTTTTTTATCATTAATTTCTGCTAGTGTTTCTATATCATCTAGTTTCATATTTTCATATAATTGTGTTAACAGTTTTTGTTTATCATTATTACCTGTTTTCTTTTTTGATCCTAACCATGGATGAAATTGACCTTGTTCAACACCACACATAGAAGTTAAAAGCCATGCTAATTTTTTATATTTAGATATGGTCCATAAATGTTTATTAACGCATTCATTAATAGTTTCAACGTAATGCTCTTGCATCCAAAGTGGTCCTTTTACAGATGCCATATATTTCATAAACAAGAATGGTGAGTATAATTTTTGATCTTCTTCTGACATATTGTCATAAAAATTTTTATCACGCAAATCAGCGGCCTTCAAAGTTCTTTTTAAATCTAAAAATTTATTTGCCAAATCTTTTTACCTTTACACTACTACCTGGCTCTCTTTGATGGTATTCATCTCCGCCCATTCTTGATCGCACAACTTCTATTTTGCCACCTTTTTTTAAGAACTTTTTTACTTCTTTATCAATTAGTTCTTTATCTTTAGTTCTTGAATATTCTTCAGAGTTCATTGATCCCCATTTCTTCACAACTGTTTACCACATCTTTCCATAGTTGATAACTTCACATTGTTTTGATATTTCCTTAATGAAATACACACAATTTGGATTATCTGTATTAGACAATGGAGTACATAATAATTGACTAGGTTTAGTTTTTGGAAAATACCATTTAACTTCTGAGTACACATTAATAATATCAATCTTGGGCCATTCTACCAAATAAGTGCTGAGAGGATTAAAACTAAATGCGTGAAAATCTCTTGAGTTTAAACTTGTTATTGGTAGTACTTCAACATCACCTGCTTCATGATCACCTACTGCTACGCACCAATCTAATGGCATTTGTATTTTGTGTTTACCTATTTGTAATACAGCCACCGGAGCAGAAAATGATTCTAAGAACACTAATGGTACAAAATAAAAGTCTGGATTTTCAGTATCACTATTATCAAGTACTGAAAATCTCATATCCTCATCAATTTCATCTTGTAAACTGTTAATTGCCATTCCTTGATTTTCTACTGTTAATATTTGCATTAATTCTCTTTCTTTATTATAGTATAAGGGTATTGTGCTTCTTTGTAAAACTTTTTTCTGGCGGTAAGATGTCTTTTTGCAAATTTGGCTGTTGACGTAATATCCCAAATTTGTACAAATTCTTTGTCCTGTGCTTTTCGTATTCCTCTACCAATTGATTGTATTACTCGCACAAACGATTTACCAGGTTCAATTAATACTAAATTAAAAATTCTTGGAATGTTTATCCCCACTGATGCAACTCCATATGTAGCAATAATTATTTTATCTGCAGAAGTTTTGATGTCATCATAATGATCTTTTCTGTCATCAACTTTTGTTTTGCCACTTATAAAAACTGCGTCAGCAATTAGTTCTTCAAGCAGTTCACCTGACTTAATAAGGTTAACCAAGACAAAAGTATTTCCAGAAAGTGCTATATTTTTAATTTCATTTGCTACAAATTTCATTCTTACTTTTGTTGTTGTTAGGTATTTTTGTTCTTCTAGGTATGTTTTGTATGCTACAAAGTCTTCTGTCTGTATAATGTTTACATGACAGTTTGCTAATATACCTTTGTCTTGCAGTTCAGAAGCACTTATTCTATGTTCTACTTGTCCTATGCTTACAGTTAATGCTTTTTGATTATAGTCTTCTTTAGGTACAGTACCTGTTAGTCCCCAACGAATTGAACAATGAGCAAATGGACCTGTTAGTAATTGCTTTAATACATCTGCTTTAGCCATATGTACTTCATCAACTATTACACACCCTACGTCTTGTGCAAATTCATCTATAGTAGTATGAGCAACCCCATCTTTAGATGCTTTCATCAAATTATTTAATGATTGCCATGTGCAAATTGTATGTGTTCTATTTAATTGCTTTCTATCTCCAAAATATACGCCAACGTCTANACCAATGTTTTTATAGTCTTCTTCTGTTTGTGTTACTAATGATTTATTTGGTACAATAACAATAGTACGTCCATATGGCTCACATAGTTTTGATAATGTTGCAGTAACAATTGTCTTGCCTGCNCCTGTGGCTATTTCTTGTATNCTTTGTGGTGCGTGTAAAAATTTATTAATAACTTCTACTTGATAGTCTCGCAATTCAATTGGCTGTCCTTGATGAGTATGTCCAATAGGCCATTTCTTATTTGATAAGTGATTTTTATCAACCTCATCAAATGACAAGTTAAGTGGCGGACGTTCATCCGATAAGTTAATATCATATCCTGATGATTCTAATATTGGTAAAATTTCGTCTAGTAAGTTAACAAATGTTTGACCACCCATTGAAAAGAAACTAACGCAACCATCCCAACGACCAAGTCTAACTGCTGGCATAAACCTTGCACCTGGTATTTCGTATTTAAATTTGTTTGCTAATTTACGTCTAGTGGTAAGTTCAAGGCGACTTACTTTGACATTTACTTCATCTTTTATAATAACGTCACACGATGCCATGTCGCTATTTTAACACGTCTTGAGAAAAAAGTCTAATGGATAATTTTGAAAATCGTTCTGCAACATCCATATATGCATTTATAAATTTAGGTTTCATTTTGTAAAAACGTAAACGCCCTCCCATTTTTCTCGTCCTGATAATTTTTTGTTGCCAATGCCGGGTCGAGTATTAAGCATCATTTTAATTGTACTAACGTGCTTGAATCCTATTCTTTTAGATAATGATAACCAATCTTCGATAACTTTAAATTCTTTGTTTCCATATGTTTTGTAATCTGCAATGTTTGTAGCAAATATACCATCTTTGTTAAGACTTTTATAAATGCGTTCAATGGTAGGCTCAACATATCCGTTAAACCATTCAGTTAATGTCTTATACTTTATCATACATTGTGTAGACTCATCGCAATACTTTTCTAAGTTAAAATACGGTGGACTACTAAAAGCTAAGTCAATATCTGTTGGTTGATATTCTTCACTAACATTTTGTATTATTGTTCCCCTTGCACCAACAGCTTCGTCTAATAAGTTATTAAAGTAGTTTAGATACTTAATAGTTTCTGTGTTAGGGTCTAAGCCAATGTAGTTGTAGTTCATATTGCTACAACTAATACCTAATAGTCTTCCTCCATAACCTGCACTATAGTCATAAATGTTACCCCAGAGCACAGGACATAAATGTTCAGCAATAGACCTAGCATTTTGTGGTTTAAAATTTTGTATATTTTCACCAGTAACTAATTCTAGTGCTCGTCGAATAGCAGTAGGATATGATAGTTTATGCCCTTCACGCATTTCATAACAGATACGTATTGCTCTTTTTAATTTTACATCATTATAAAATCTATCTTTAAGACTATTACTGCCGCGACCCTTTGGTTCAGCAGTCATCATATTTGGAAATAAAAATCTACTTAGAGATTGCCCGCGATTGTTTCCTAAACTTATTTTACAATCTTTAACTGCATTATAACTAATTGATTTAAAATCCTTAATAGAATTTATTAACCCTTTTTCTGTAAAATAAATTATTGGAACAAGATTAATTGATCGGTAAATATCAAATACTTTATCGATAGTGCCTTCGGGATCTTTATTAAAAGCAGGTTTATCTAATTTTTCTAATTGGTCATAAACAGGTTCATACCCTGTAAATTCATTTCCATGAATATTATGTGTTTGTATATTCCAAAATTTATATAGTTCTTTTATCAAAGGTCATCCATTAATGGATAGTTTGTCCTTCTGGATTGTTGATATCAGCTTCTTCTAATAATCCTCGGTCAACTTGATCACCAACTTCATACATAAGTCCTGCTGTTGCGTCTTTACCAAGGTCTGCTTTATATAAAATTAATGCTACTTTTAAAACTGTACCTGCAATTACTAATCTATCTGTTGTGTCTTTCATTTCTTTTAGTAATGGTTCGATAGTATCAAGTAATCTAGTTTCAAGGTCGATTACTTTCTTTTCGCTTATATTATGTTTTAGTTTCTGGTTTTTCAGACTCTTCAATTTTATTATCTTCATTATCATCCTCCTCCTGTTTCTCTATTGGCATTCCGCCATTATCAAACCATCTACCATCTTTAGTAACATACATGGTTTGCCAAAAACTAGTATCATCTGGTTTATTGTGGTGTTTTCTTTTAGTACTTATCGCACCTACATATATGGTTCCATCTTCTTGGATTAGTCTCATTGAGTTTCCACTACCATAAATCCTATCTATAAATCGACCATTAATTTTATTGCTGGCCGGTCTTTGATCAAATTTTTCTTCTAGAAATAATTGCTTATCTGATTTACCTGCTGGCGGTGTAGTGGGTACTTTTCTGCGTTTTCTTCTAGCCATCATTTAAGTCCTTCTATTAAACTAACAATAAGTCGAAAATCATCTTCAAGTAGTTTGTATACAGATGGATTTAAATTCTTTTTAGAAGTCTCTAGAATTCGTTTTAGTACACCTGCTTGATTAACAAATTTTAAAAATACACTACTGTCTTTTACTAATTTATTTTTTTCTTCTAAATCTTCTAACAATCCATTTAAATCATCTTTGGCTCCTTCAACACCATAAGCATTTTTAGGATCTTCAAGTTGAGTTTGAATAGAATATAATTTATCTAATACTTGTTCGTTTCTCATCATAATGCTGGATTTTCCATATGATCAAGATTTACTACTCTAGAATGGTCTCCTAATACTTCATAGGTAATTCTTCCTGGTAATCCTTTTATAAACTTTTTTAACTCGTCTTGATCAAAAGTTTGATCCATCAACTCTATGCGTGGATAATTTATTAATTTAACTATTTTGAAAATTTTGGCCGCTCCTGGCCATTTTGTTATATCTTTTATTACTATCTTTGATGTCATATGCATCTCCTTTTAAAAGGGCGACATAAGCCGCCCATAATGAATATTCAGTTATGCGGCTTCTTCGTCGGTAACTGTTTGTTCTTCTATTACTTCCTCCACAACAGGTGTAACAAGTTCCGCCAAAGCATTAGCACTAACTTTTGCATTAACTTTGGTTGGAACACCAGTCCAACGGCTAATATAGCCATCGGATAAGATTTTAAATGATCCAGCAAGTTTAGTATTACCTTCTGCATCAAATTTATGTACAACACCAGTAATAGAGCCATCGACTCTTGTTCTACCGGTAATTGCTTTATATTGTCCTGATGGTCCATTAAACACCATCATTTTTCCACTGTTTTCTATGGAATAATTTTCCATTGCTTTTAGAACAGCAGTTGCTTCTTTTGAACCGTACATAGTTTTATCCCCTTTATTGTTCAATAGTTCGTTCATGTTACTATAGTAACACATCTACTGGTATTGTCAACCAGTNCTGTAAGTCATTGATTTATAAGGATTTTTATTTTTTCTCTTTTTTGATTTCTGATTGCATCCATGGTAATAACCACGGATTATCTACAAAGACTGCCGATAAACCATTCGTTGTCGCATTTACGATATGCTCTTCTTTTGCTTCAGTTTTTTTCTCATCGTCAATTTTAAGGCCATATTGAAATATAATACCATGCATNATTTCATGAAGCAATGTGTTTACCAATTGACTACCTTTTTGATTACCATCAATTCCTATTACTTGTTCTTTTTCATAAAATTCACCATATGCTTCATTAGTTGTTGCTGTCATTTTATCCCATACTTGAATGTCATATGTTGTATATCCTATTTTAATAGTATCTGATGGTAGTTCCACTTTTGCTCCTTTTTTATTTGTTAATTTTGGTTTTAAACTTTTCATAGGTAATATGCCTCAAGTTTTGTATCTCCTTATATGCATCTATTATTTTACTACCTACTCTGTAAAAGTCAACATCTTTATATTTGGTAAACAATGTTACCATTTGTACTGTCCAAATATTATAATCATGAACCTCGTTTTCTTTAGCATACGCATTTGTATCAACATATAAATTATTGGTTTTTTTAGGATCGGTATTATATGAATCAAATCCTAGAAGGTATATTTCTTTATGTCCATCAAATCTGGCAATATGGGTTGCAGTTGCTCCAGTATTCATTCCAGGATTCCTTGGTACTAATATAAAATCTTCACTATATCTTTGGATGTTTATTTTAGTTGAATATGCTGGTTTTTCTTTTAATGGATAGTTATTAGCAATTTCTTCACTTATAAGTCTATCTAAACTAACAATATAATCTGATTCAAAATCTCTATAAACAGCATTGCAACCATAAGTTGTTCCTTTACCACGCAATGTTTCTAAATCAAATCCTTCTCTTGATCTACCATTGCCAATTATAAATGCTGGTTTATTTTGGGTATTATGCCATACACGTCTTGGAACATATTCTCTGTCTTCAAACTTTTGGCCTCCATGTATTGTTATATTAACAAGTATCTCTTCACCTTCATAAGTTTTATTAGTTGCTTCTAATGGATCACCCCAAACTTTTAAATTACTCATTGCCAGTTCCTGGTTCCGGATCAAGCATATTTGTTTTGTCCTCTTTATATCCTTTTAAATGATCATACTTTTCCCAGTCTGTTGGAGGATCTTTTTTCTTTGTTATAACGGGCCACTTATCTGCATATTTTGTATTAATGTTTAACCAATAGGCAAAATCTTCTGCATCATCTGTATCTGGAACTATTGCTTCTTGTGGACACTCAGGTTCACATACACCACAATCAATGCACTCTTCTGGATGAATAACAAGCATATTTTTACCTTCATAAAAGCAGTCAACTGGACATACTTCTACGCAATCCATAGTTTTACATTTAATGCAATTCTCTTTTATAACATAGGTCATACTTTATTATATAATTAAATCCTCCAATTGTCAGCCACTAATGGATCTTCTAAACATTCTGATGGATCTGGTTTACCATGGAATACAGCGACACACGTTTCTGCTGTACTTTTTGGTTTACTGTATGTTGTTGTCCATATTTTTTTACCATCGGTTATTCTCATTGTAGTAGTTTTTTCTGTGCGTCCATCTATAATATTGTGTCTTCCTGGAAACGTATCTTTACGAACATGNACTCCNATTTCCCATTTATAACTCATNATCCAATCTNTNGGCCACATATTACTATTAGGTAATTCACGTGTAACATAATCTTGNTCACCATGCATTNTGTTTATTACNTTCATTTTATTTTGATTAAATTTTTCCCATAATTGATTTTCACAATTAACATTNAATTTCATTACAGATGAATTTCTCACGTGCCAGTTTNGAATTCTGCATCTGTTAAAATCATTTATAACAACAAATTCTTTAGGTTTAAANTTCCAAAGTTTATCNATATTNNNAAATATTACNACATCAAGATCAAAGAANATAAATTCATCACCACANTAATTTTGAAATTCTGGTGAGAATAAAAATACTTTGTACCACCATGCTTTACGTTCNCCNTGNACNCCCCAGTCAGGACATTTATAAATTTTTATTGCTGGATTAAGTCCGTTGGGATTTTCTGTTATGCATACCATTTCAAATGGTGTTGTAGAATGTTTTTTACACATAGCATACAATATATTAACAAATGATGAATCATATTTGTTACCATGTTTTAGACAAACGTATTTTTTCATTTTACTAGCTCTTCTAACTTAGGTCTTATTCTACGAAAAGGTTCACCAAGACGTATTTCTGATTCTGTCCATTCTTGGTAACATAAGTCATTTGCCCATTGTTGTCTATTTGGAGTGCGTATTGTTTCAGTGTATCCAATTGGATTTGCTACAGGCCAGCACCTGCTTGACTCATGAGTCATTACAGGTATGCCTTTAAGTACTGCTTCAATGGCTGGATTAGAATTATAGTTGATTATTAATTTGGCTTGGTCTAATAAATCAGGAAAATTAAAATCATCATATGTACCACTAATGTGTTTTGGATCGGACAATCCAGTATAACCTAAATTGTCTGGGTTGCCTAAAGATGCCCAATGAAACCTATTTCTTGGATGTGGACGTATTATAAATGTTGATCCTTGATCATATGCTCTCCAAGATACTACTGTATCATATATCCATTTAGCCACTGGTATATCGTTGTGCATTGTCCATTGTGCTGAATCATCGTGTTGTCCACATATAACAATTTTGCCTTTTGATCTATTAACCCATGGAGCAAGTTCTATTTTAAATAAATCAAATCTGTCTTTTGGATTGTTAGTTGGTCCGTGATATGCATCTCCTGTAATTCCGTTAATGCCTGCCCGCCATGTTGTATTGCGTTTAATAGCACCAACTTCTAGTACAATTACTGGCTTATTTTGTTTTCTATAATGTTCCCAAACTTCTTTGTTAGATTTCATTCTACCTTGAAATAACACAGACCAAATAACAGCCACGTCTGCGTTCATGTCATGATGCATTATAGTTTCACCTGCTTGTTTAAGAGCATACTCATATGCGTCCATTATCGGAAAACCGTTCCGTGATGTGTTATTAGGAAACAAACTAAACTTCATCAAAGTATTCCTTCCATTCTGGACATACATCAACGAATGCTGGTAGTACTTTATCGCGTTCGTAAAAGTTAATGTATTTCTTATATCTATCAAAATTAGTCTTATTGAATACAATTTTTTCTATTGTATCAATAATAGCATTTATAGAGTATGGTGTATATTCTGTAGATTGAACTATTGCAAAAGGTTTAACATTCTGTAGATGCTTAATAATAACAGGTTTTAGTTTATTAGGTACTACTTGCAGAGACAAGTATGAGGGAGAAAATAAATTATCAACTGAAAATTCTATATTATTTTCCCCTACCCAATTTATTAATTCATGAAGTTTGCATACAGTTGAAGCCTGCATGACGTGTTGTACTTGGATACTTCCGTTCATATATTCTTCTTGTTCTAATATATGACTTTCGATTTGAGACCAGTTAGCACCATAACGAGCATATTCTTGCATTGTTCCTACGCCTTCTAAACTAACATGGTATTCAATTTTTTTAAAGTTACCTAACAATTCTGTAGTTTGCTTAAGATTATGACTACCATTTGTTACAAACTGTAAGTGTATTTTCTTTTTTCTTGATGAAGGCATATCAGATAATATTTGTAATAAGTTTTTGTCCATTAATGGTTCACCACCAAGCATTTTAATTGACAATATATGTTTGTTGTTTGCAATCAAATCATTTATATGTTTTCGATATAAGTTTGTTTTATATCCAGTACTTTTAGATTTTTCTAAGTACATTGAGTCTTCTTTAAGATAATCTTCAACAAATTCTGAATCTTTGTTTGCCATCCAATCAGCATATATTTTTGAACTGTCTTGTGCATTACACATAATACAAGCAAAGTTACAAGTGTTGCCAATTTTTACATCAGCTATTAATATCATGTCTGTTTCATAATTGTCTTTTTTATTAAAGTAAAGTTCGGACCACCCACCTCGTAATAATTGTTCGTTTACTGCTTGTCTTAAACTTAATACTCCATTAGACTCGTTTCGCCAACATACAGAGCATTCTTTAATTTTTTTACCTTGACTTAATTGTTTTCTCATATTAATAATCTTAGGAGAGTTCATATATTCCATTGGTGTTAATTTTTCTGTTCCTAAATCTTTAGTTGTCCAATCTAGTTGACAACATACAGTTTTAGTCATGTCTTGTCTATTTCTTACTTGAAACCAAGTTGCGGCACAGAAAGTATCAGGGTTAATTTCCATCGATAAAATTCCAAAGTTCTTTTGCCCATTGTGTATGTCCTTCTTCACTAGGATGTTCATCTATGTCACTAATTGCTAGATTATTTTCTTTTACCCACTCATACTGACTGCTATTAAGTTTAAAAAATTTTGTTTTATCAACAGCATTGAACCACCATTTATGATCTTTTTTCCCATCTTTAAGCATTGGTTGTAAAGAATTGTAAAACACATACGGAATTTTATTAACTTTTAAATAATTTTGTAATCCTAAAACGTTTTGATAGTATCTTGCAATCAACCAATGGATCACATCTAGTTCTGAACTTCTTGGCATACCACCTTTGTGACTCATTCCGATGAAAGTTTTTAAATTACCATCTGCAATTTTTATTGTTGCCCAGCATTCATCTAAATATTTAGACATTGGTTTATAACTATAACGTGTTGGATGATCTAGACGTTGTGATCCAGACCAACCAATCATTACAAATGTATCTTCTTTACGTTTTGGTTTATTTTCAAAATATGATATTGTAGTAAGAAATATTCTATCATTACCTCTACCACCTCTTGCAAGATTAGTCATTGATTCAAATCCACCTAAGTCTTTAATGCATTCAGCAGTTGAGAATCTTACATGACCTGCAGGGGTGTTCCTACGATTAAGAAATGAACAACCATTTACAAATAAGTTTTTCATTGTTGTATTTTCACGTGCATTACGGCCTTTCCACTAATATTTTCCCAATGAACACATACATCAGGTCCAACCAAAATTTGTTTTTTATTTTCTCGTGATANNTNAATTGGTTCTTNAGTNAACCCNGGAGTTTGNGTTAATGTAANTTTACANANTCCAAACATACAAGTAAACANTCTCCATTCNNTTGTTAGACTNCTATGACTCAACNTTNNGTGNNTTNTGATAATAATANAAGTCTTGTGTAAAATTTAAATTTAGATAACTATCATCTTCAAAGTCATGTGTTTTACACACGTCTGCTTCTTTAATGTGTTCTATAATGTATATTTGGTCGTCCATAAATGCAATCTCTTGTTAATTTAAATATCAATTCGTATCCTAAACTTTGTAGATATAAATGACTTTCTTTTTTATTCTTTCCCAATTTTTTATAATTGAAACCGTGTCGNTCAANAGCAATTANAGGANTTGACNTACTAATCATTTNTTTNCCACCTTTTAATACTTCAGTTTCAAATCCTTCAACATCAATTTTAAGTAANTCAATATNTTCAAATGCTCCAANCTTGNTCATCTAATCGTTGTATTTCTANATTNCCATTTGGNTCNGGNTGTGCNNTAGTNGATCCTAAATGATTTGGTATTATTATGTCTAGTCTTGCTTTACCTCGTTCTTCTCCTAATCCAAATTGTTTTAAAGTAATAGTAGGATCATGCTCTGTATTTTTTAAAAAGCATTCTATGTTATATGGTGCAGGTTCAAATGCTGTAATTCTTCCATAATCGTTTACAAATTCTTTGCTCCATCTACCAATGTTACCACCTACATCAACAAAATGTCTTTTAGGTTGGTCTTTAATGTATTCTCTAACTTTGGCAAATAATTGTTCCTCATGAGGAATACCAGGCCCTAATAAATCAAGAACTAAATTATGATCATCATCTGGTATCCAAAACCCTGCTACACGTTTCATAAGTTAAAATTCCTATTCATAGTTAAACTAGTCTCATATGATCTTTTGCCGGACACATATACCGCTCTTGGCTTTGCTACTTGAATCTTAACATATTTGCCTTTAATAAACATATCAGTTGCTGTAATGCCGTCTTCATATGCACCTTGTATTAAACGTTTTGCGGCATGAGGCTTTATCATATATCCATATGCTCCGTTCATTTGAATTTCACCTTTACGTGAAAACTCCCATTCTTCTACTCTTGGTTGTGTGTTAGAATCAGCATCATCTTCAAATTTATGTGCGTCCAAATGTAATATGTCTTCAAAGTCTTGATTCCAAGTTCGTGAAACTACACGTGAATCATGTTCAAGAATCATTGTTGTTTCATTTCTTTTAACTACCTCTTTCCACATTTTTAAATGTCCAATCATACAACCACGTACCCCACCTTTAGCATTTTTAATACGAAATAATTTTGGTCCTGGTTCATAAAATCCTAACTTATGTTCTTTAATATATTCATTTGCTTTAGAAGGAACCAATCCAGCAAACAATTCAGGTTTAATGCCATACTTAACAGCAGTTCTGCAAGTTTCATCTGCAGATTTGATAGTGCGTCGCACTTCTTTAAGATACAGTATTAGTGCCTTCATCTTCTGGCCTCATTCCTGGAAATATTGTTGTTTTAAATTTTTTATTGTCTTTATGAACTGTTTCGAATAGTTCATAATCTAAACCTAAGTCTTTTAATAATCGTATCCATGCTTTCATATCTTTAGGTAAACAAGCACCACCATAACCACGCATCTTTGGATCTACATCCAAATACATATCAGCATGACGTCCAGTTTTTACATAAGCATCTTTAATTTCTTTATAATCACAATCAAATTTTTGTGCTACTTCATACACAATATTTGAATATACAATTCTAGTAGCGGCATATATGTTCATATAATATTTGCAAATTTCTGCTTCAGTAGGTTTTAATTGTTTAACATACCATGGATAATGTCCATGTGCTTTTCTTACAGTTTCAAAACTTTGTTGATCTTCTGTACCAATTACTAAAATTTTATGATCTTGTGTAAAGTCTTCAACTGCGTGTCTTTCACGTATAAATTCCGGAACAAAACAAATTTTTAAATCCGGAAATAAGTTAATCATAGACTGTGTAAAACCTGGTACTGTACTAGATCTAATTGCTATTACACCTTTGTAATTTAAGTTATGTAAATCTACAATAACACTTTTCACAATAGTAGTATCACATGATCCATTAATTGAACTTGGAGTTGGTACGCATACACAAACAAGTTCAGTATCTTTAACAATATCAATTGTAGTATTGAATCTTATGTCATGACATTTTACATCATGTTTTAATTGTTGGAATCCAACTCTATTTGCTGTACCAACAACACCAAGTCCTACTATTCCTATGTGCATATACTCTCCACAGTTAATTCTAACCCTTTTTCTAAACTTGTTTTTTGTTCCCATCCTGTTAATTTTTTTAATTTGGATACATCTGCTTGTCTTCGACTAACACTACCTTCTGGAGATTTTAAAGGAATTGGTTGTTCATCTATATTCATTTTTTGTAATATTATTTTTGCCATTTCAAATACTGATACTTCATCAGGGCCTCCAATGTTTACAGTTTCATTTATAGCATCTTTACAATTCATTAATTTTATAAATGCATCACAAAAGTCGTCGATGTATAACCAACTTCTTGTATTGTCTGACCCATGAACAGTATAGTCTTTATTTTTTGCTCTTTCTATAAATTGATTTACAAAATGTCCAATTTGTCCTGGTCCAAAAATATTGTGTGGACGAAAAATAATATAATCAAGACCAGACGCAATTACAGCCTGTTCGCCTAGTGCTTTGCTACCTGCGTATGTCCAACGTAAATTTTTTGGATCACTAATAACAAATGGTGCATTTTCATCTGTAGGAATTTTATAATTGTATAAGTCAGTTGCTCCTGCATATGACTCTGGCGTTCCAGCATAAATGAATAATGGTTTATGATCTTGTACTCTATAAAAGTCTAGAAGATTTAATGTTGGAACAATATTATTTTGCAATACCTCAAATCCTTTTGTATAATATTCACTTGTTGTTACCATTGCGGCAAGATGAATTACACAATCTACTTCTGGAAATACTTTTCTATCTCTTAGGTCGCCATCATTTCGATCTAATCCTATAACTTCGTGACCATTTAATCGCTTACAAATATGACTTCCTATAAATCCTTTTGCTCCTGTAACTAAAATTTTCATATATTATTTTTTACCCATATAAACGTTCTTGTTAANCCTTCTAATAAAGGTGTATCAGGTTCCCAGTNNAGNNANTNTTTTTATTNNAGTNTTATCACNTGAACGTTTCCAACATCCTGTTGGTTCTGTAGGCTGATATACTTTTTCTAAATTTTTGCCACTAATTTTTAATAGCATATCTGCAACTTCAGTCATAGTTACTGCTTCACTTGATCCAATATTAACAGGTTCATTAATATTCTTTTCAATTAATAAATCTAAACCTTTCATTAAATCATCAATATAACAAAAAGATCTTACTTGTGAACCATCACCCCATATTTTTAATTCTTTGTCATTCTCAAGTATTTTTTTGCACATGGCACCAATAACTTTAGAGTTATAATCTAAAGATAAACCAGGTCCATATATAGCATGAAAGACTGGTGTTGAGTATGGCATACCTGTTTCTTTGCCGTAGTTTTGCACCATTAATAATCCATACAACTTATCCCATCCATATCCTTTATCACAGTTAGCAGGAAAGATCATTTTTTCGTTCAATGGTGTTAAAGGTTTATCATATGTTTGGAAATCTACATTATAAATTAAAGCAGAACTTGGGTATATGAAATAGGATTTATTTTTTACAGCAAAGTCTAAAGCATTTATTGTTTGAAGTGCGTTACTTCTCATAGTACTCATTTGTGTTGTACCTTGTGTTTTTGAATTAGCCACGTCTGCACCAAAATGATATATTCTATCAAAATCGTTTTCAATTGTTAATGGATCTTCCATATCATGGGGTATTAGTTTACATAATATTTCCCTACCACCTACTAATGATTTTCCTCGGTCTATGCCCCATACATCATGTCCTTGTTTTAATAAATGCTTTACAAGATTACTTCCTATAAAACCTTGACAACCTGTTATTAATATTTTCATAATTACTCCTTTAATCCTTCCCAATATGGATGTTTATGCTTTACAGTAAGATCTCGCTTATGTGATGTCATCTGTGCTTTTCGATGATAGCCTTTTAAATGATCCATATATGTTCCAAGTTCTGAATTTATAAATGGATGTTTAGATTTTCTATATCTATCAAACCTGCCATCGTTTAAATCATTGTTTTTTATTTTACCTTCTTCTTCCATTTCTATTCTTACAGCATCAAATACAAATGAATCTGTATAACCTTTAAGATTAAAAAGTTTATCTTTATCATAATATTCTTGCCAACGTGTAAAATATTCTTCTGCGTAAGGGTGTGCAGTATTAAAAATATAAATTCCTGTTTCAGAAAATCCTTTTTTGGGTCTACCTAAGTAAGATGTAAAGCAATCTTCAGGCATAATATGTTCTAACCATTCTTGTGGAATGTGATCAAATGTTATTATGTCAGCATCAAGGTACCATAGTTGTTGATATTTGTTTTTTGTTTTGAAGTATGCATCAACACAAGCATAAACTTTATATGAAAATCTTATAGCATCATAGATAAAAATTTTTGTATCTTTGTCAAAATCTTGTTTTTCTTTTCCTTCTTGGTTAATTCTAGGATTGTATTTTGGATTGTTTTTATGTTTATTAAGAAATTCTTGTAGTGTTGGTCGTTCTTTTACTAATTCAAAATAATGTGTTCTTGGTAATTTAATTTGTTGTGTTATATCATCTGGGTAGCAGTATGTTTCTACATAGTTAGGCCAATACTTGTCAACAGTTTCTAAAACTTTGTTAACTGGCAAAGGAAAATATTTTGGCCCAAATGTGTTTACTACTGCTACTTTTCTCATATTAATTTTCTCATCTCCGTAAACATTCTAAATATACCTTCTTTGCAATCTAAATTTCCATGATTGCCAACCATAAATCCATTTTCATGAAGATCATTAGCACCATCATAATTTCTATTTGCATTAGGTACACACATACTACCTAAACGATTCATAACAGGTTGACGCATCATGTTTTGTGTACCTATAGGTCTTGATTGTATACCAGCACTAGTTAAATGATTAATAACCATTTCACGTTGACCTTTTAGTACTCCTTGTAATACAAGTCCAAAAGTAAACCAACTTGACCGTTCATGTTCTGTTTGCATACGTGCCCATGGTTGATTACCAAATAGTTCTTCAAAATATTTTTTGTTTTGTTCTCTTGTCCAGAGAAGTTTAGGAAACTTTTTAAGTTGTTCAGAACCTACAGCACCACTCATCTCTAATGGTCTTACACAATACCCAGGTGTAACAAATGTGAAACTATCATAAAATGGATCGCCAGTGCGTTTATATAATGATTCATCATCTAGTGGTAAGTCTCTACACCATCCATGTGCTCGTAATGATCTCATATAATGTGCATCTTCTTCGTTTGGTGTTAAAATCATGCCACCTTCCATTGTTTGTATATGGTGTGAGAAGAAAAACGAAAATGTTCCTGCTAAACCTAACGTACCACAGTAACGATTATTCCATTTTGCACCCATTGATTCACAGTTATCTTCTAACAATATTAGTTCGTATTTTGCACAAATTTCTTTTATTGCTGTAAAATTACATGGATTACCTAGCATATTCACTGCCAATATTGCTTTAGTATTTGGTGTAATTGCTTCTTCTATTTTTGCAGGATCAATATTAAACGTATTTGGGTCTATATCTACAAAATTTAGTTTCATACCATTTTGTACAATTGGAAAATACGAAGTACTCCAACCTAATGCTGGTACTATTATATCTTTACCACTCCATGCATGACGCCAATTTAATAATGACATCATTATTAAGTTTGCTGATGACCCAGAGTTAGTCATTACAGCATATGGTGACTCAAAGTATTCTGCAAATTCTTTTTCAAATTGCTTAACTTTTGCACCCATAGTGTACATATCAGAGTCAATAACACCCTGTATTGCATCTAGTTCTTCTTTCCCCCATGTCGAGGATGCTAATGGATAAGTCATTTTTGCTCCTTTCTTATCTTAACTGATGGAAAAACACTTGGATCATCCGCAGTTTTACCTTGTAATTTCTTTTGTCCTTTTAAATGATTCATAAATTTTTTTAATGGCGAATATGGTACTGGATCTTTATCATTTAATCCAAGATTTCTATGGTATTGCATTAAATCCATTTGTTTGCAAGACATAAAAGAATCTCTACCACGTGCCATAGTGTATTGATCGGCTTGTTGATCTGGCCATCCCCATAGTTCATCTTTAAGATATATTTCTTCCATTCTATTTGCCCAATCTTTTGCTTTTGGATGCTTTGGATTATGCATATAAAATCCAGTTTCATCTCTAAATCTTGGTCTATCAAAGAATGTACATAATGAATCTGCTGGGCAAATTTCTCTTAGGTAATCTAAATTAGGTGGAGCATGGTATAATGTATCAGCATCTGAATACAGTATTACATCTGCTGTTGAATTTTTTATTCTATGTGTTTGTGCAAATACTTTATGTGAAAATTTAACTCCATTATTTTTCCAAGTATATGAGTTCGTACTTTTTTGCCATCCATGATAAACTGGATCTTGGTGTGCATCAATCCATTCTTTTAGTTGTGGTTGTACTTTGTATAACTCATAGTACATAATGTTATCTTGAATTATTTCTGGTTCTTGTTCTTGCCAATATACGTGAAGTTTACAGTCTTTAGGCCACCACTTAACAAAACTTTCAATCATAAGTTTGCCAACTAAATCATAATAACCTTTATTATAGGTTGTTGCTATTTCTACTACTCTATCCATTTTGTCTAGTTTTCCAGTAATCATGTTTAAGATTATCAAGTCCTTTTCCTTTAAAGTCAGTCGTTTTTGAATGACCTTGTTCTTTTCTTGCAAATCCTTTAAGATGATCTAAAAACGTTCCAAGTTTTGTATTAACAAAAGGATGTGATTTACCAAATCCTCCGTGGTATGCGTTTAAATCAAATTGCTTACAATCTAAAAATGATTGTCGTCCCCAATACATTGTATAACAATCCACTTGTTGAGCAAGTCCCCAAAGTTCATCTTTAATATAAATTTCTTCTAGCCTATTTGCCCATGCTTTTGCTTTAGGATGTGCTGAATTATGAAAGTAATATCCAGTTTCATCATAATGTTTTTCACGTCCTAAGAAAGAACATAAATTATCTTCAGGTAAAATTTCGTCAATGTAATTCATATCTGGTGTGTCAAATGTAAATGTATCTGCATCTAAATATAAAATTCTATCTGATGTTGTGTTTTTTAGTCTATGTGTTTGTGCAAATACTTTGTAAGAAAATTTTACACCATCATTTTTCCAAACCCATTTTTGTCTATCTTCACGCCAACCATTTTTCTTTGGATCATCTTTGTTTCGTTTTACAAATTTTACCAACTCTGGTTGTGATTCTAACAAGTTAACGTATTTTACATTGTCTGCAAATATTTCTGGTTCTTGTTCTTCCCAATATGCGTACAATGTAACATCTTTAGGCCAGAACTTTATAAAAGTTTCTATCATTTTCTTACCACAGATGTCGTAATATTTCTTATTATATGTTGTTGCTATTTCTAATGTTCTAGTCATTTTACTACTTATTTTTCCCTTATTTTCATATTATATTTTGTCGCCCATGTGTTTATAAAATCAAAATCTTTTTCATCTGGATATGCCCAACCTAGTTTTTTCATGTTTATTATTTCGTCTGATAATATATCTTTGTATGATATTCTTGCAATCATTTTGGTTATATTATTTTTTTCGCTATTAGAAGAGAAAGGAAATCCAATTTTATATTTGCTGTTTATTGACATACAGTATGTCATAAATCGTTTAGTGGCCATAGGAAATCTTGATTCTATTCCGTGTGCCATAGCGAATTTATCAGTTCTAGGAAAAAACATTTCAGAGGCCTGGCCGTATGTATCAATCATCATATGTGATGATACAATGTCATCTGGATTAAAAATTGTTTCCGGAAATGTATTCCCAATTAGTTCGTCTAGTAAGTCATTTTTATTATATTTTGAATCAACTGTAAATAAATTAACAAAACTATGTCTATAATTTAACCAATAGTCTATTAATTGTCGTTGTGTAGTTCTTTTTTTTAATTTGTTTCTAGTATCAAAATATTCAATATAACCACATAACATTTCATCGCCCATATCACCAGCCAGTGATATAACAATTCCGTTATCAGATAATGTTTTATATGTGTGATATACCATAGGTAAAGACATAGTGTACTCTGGTTGTTCTATACTATAGATTGCATCACCCCAATAATCATTAAATGTTTTTGACTCAATACTAATTTCTCGATGATTAAAATTATATTTTGTTGCAAATTTCGATGCCATTTTTGCATCAGGACCTGATGTTGTAAATGTTGAAATTGAAGATTTAATTTTACTTAATTCGTGTGCAATTATACTTGAATCAAGTCCTCCACTTAATAATATTCCTATAGTTCTTTGTCCTATAGAACACATTTTAACAGCAATATTCATCTCATTACAAAATTCTTCTTTGTTAAATTTTTTTGTTGAAGATGGTTGTATAATATTTCTTTGTATAGAAAATGATTTGGTTGTAAGATTATATTCTAAAGTTTCACCACTTAATAGTTTTTTTATACCTTTAAAAAGAGTATTTTTAGTTAAATTAATTCCAGTATATGATAAGCAAAATAATGCCATATCATCAACTTCTTTTGTTTCATTTACTTTTTCTAACATACCTTTTATTTCAGAACCAAAAACTAATCCTTCATTTATTTCTGCATAGTATAATGGTTTAATTCCTGCATGATCTCTACTAATGGTTAATTTATTTTTATCTTTTTCATAGTATGCTAGTCCGTGCATCGAATCAATATGTTCAAGAAATGCTATTCCATAAGTGTCAAGTCCCCATGCTAACAGTTCAGTATCGCACGTTGTAGTTGGAATAAAATTTTTATACTTTTCTAACAGTTCATAATAGTTGAATATTTCTCCATTGTAGATTAACACATTACCACGTGGTGTTATCCAAGGTTGTTTTGAATGTGTAGGACTATCTGTAATTGCTAATAAATTATGTCCAAGTGTAATATTATTGTTACTCCATACACCTTCACCATCTGGACCTCTATGTTTACAAATTTTAATAAACTGATGTATAAAATTTTCGTCTTTAGTTGTTATGCCGTATATGCCACACATATTAGTACTTGTGATTTTTGATTAGTTCTTCAACTTTTGGTTTGAGATGTTGCCAAGCTAATCCTTGTTCAATTTCTTGTTGACTCCACATTGCATATCCTAAATTGTTTAGCCATTGAGTACGATCTGGTTTTTGTGGACTGTTTATTGTTTCAAAATTATGATTAGCAACCTCCCAACTTAATGCTTTATCATCAGTATTGAATACTGGTATTCCATATACAGCGGCATCAACACCAGCAGTTGAGTTATGAGTAACCATTGCCCATGCGTTGTCTAAATCTTGTTGAAAACTCATTTTATAATTGTCTTTTTGTTCTGATGTACCTTTAACTTCATGGCCATCCATTTTTGGTCGTACCCAAATATTTTGTAAACGTTGTTGTAATTGAGGTACAATGTTCATGTGATTTGGATGTGGACGTATTCTTATTTCTCTGTCTGTATGTTTTCTGATTTCTGTTATTATCCTACTTGCCCATTCAACAGGATCCATGCCGTCCATGGACCAATTGTCTTTTGGTTGTGTGCAAATTAAAATATGTTTGCCATCTGTACGCCATGGTTTTACGTTGATGTTAAAAACTTTTTGTATTTTTTCAAATCTGTCTGCAGGACAATTTTCATTATTGAAATCTCCATTACGCATTGGAGAATTTATGCCACATCTAAAGTGAGCATTGTCTCTGTGTCCAATATTTCCAAACGCATTAAACACACCACCATCAAAATTAATTGTAACTCCGCCCATGCGTTCTTGAAACTTTCTTACTAGTCTACGTCTACCTTTGGTATGACCAGTTTGTGTATCGCCACCATATCCAAATATCACACTTACTGGTGTTGATGCATCCATTTCGCCGTTAACAATTTTAGGATTAACTGCTTGAGTAATCATTGTAGCAGTATCGCCTTGTAATTCAATACCTTGTTTCCAACTGTGTAATAGGTCGTAGGATATACCACTCTTACGATCTTTGACTGTGCGTTGAAATATTTCTACATGAACATTCATAATATGCTACTATATATTATTATGTCTACACCTGAATTTTTATTACCCGATGTTGATCGTAGCAAACGAAGAGCAGTAACAACAGCATTTACAAACATGGCGAAAGCATTTGGCAAAGAACCATGGCCATATGAAAAGTATGTTAAAGATGGCATTCCTAATCATGCTGTGACATGGGGAATACTACGTGGATCTGATTTGATGTATCGTGAGGCACAAGCCAAAGGAAAAACGTTTTACTATGTTGACCATGCTTATATTGATAGTGGGCATGATAGGCTGAATAAACGTAACAAAGCAGTAGGTAAAGAAGAAGTTACTTGGTATAGGATTATTAAAAATGACCATCAAATTAAACATTGGGGCATGGATATCTCAGATGTTAATGACAGTGATAGATTAGAAAAATATTTTGATATTAAAATACAACCTTTTAGAACTACAGGAGATATAATTTTAATACTACCACCTACTCATGCAATTAAAACTTTTTTTAAAGTAGAAAATTGGACAGAAAGAATGTTAGAAAAGTACAAAGGAGAAAATTGTATAGTAAGAGAAAAACCATATAATCCTCGTATGCAAATTACAGAAAAAGGATATATGGATAAAATTGATGAACCTACAGACAATTCAGCAGGGCCTTTAACAGAAGTTTTAGAAAAAACTAAAAAGGTTGTTACATATAATTCTAATACACTTGTGAATGCACTTCTAGATGGTATAAAAGTAGAAGCAAGTGATAATTCATGTTTGTCAATATATGATTGTGATCGTATGTTATGGCTTAAATATCTTGCACATTGTCAATATAATTCTCATGAGCTTGATAGTGGTGAGTGGTTTGATTGTTGCAATCTTTGGCAATAGATTGTAAAATTTTATTATGACAATAGCAGTAATAACGACATTTCCAGAAAAAAGTTATAAAGTTTATGGCGAAAGAATGATTGATAGTTTTGTCGCCCACTGGTCTCGTAATATTATCCTCCATGTGTATTACGAAGGATCGTGCCCTCCCGATAAGGGCGATAGGGTCAAGTATGTTGACTTACACCAAGCATCACCTGACCTTGTCGCTTTTAAAAACAAATACAAAAATGATCCTGTTGCCAATGGAGAAACTAACGAGATACCAGGTGGTGTAAGACGATTACCAGAAGCAGGTAAAAATGACAAAGGTAAAGAATCATACTTGTGGGATTCTGTTCGTTTTGCTCATAAAACATTTTGTGTTGATCATGCATTGAAAACAATAGATGCTGATATGGTGTTGTGGTTAGACGCTGACACTTATACATTTGCAGATGTGCCAGAAAGTTTTGTAAGAAATACTTTGCCTGAAGATAAAATGACTTGTTATTTGGGCAGAGGTGGTATGTATCCAGAATGTGGATGGGTAGGATACAACAAGAAGCATCCAAAGTTGATGGATTTTATGAATACATGGACTGACCTGTACACCAAAGACACAATCTTTAATGAACTTGAATGGCATGATAGTTACATATGGTATCAAATATTATTAAGAATGAATAAAGATCTTGGACATGATTTAGGTGCAGGTATTCCAGGGAAACACATTTTTATTAATAGTGTGCTAGGCAAGTATATTGATCATTTAAAAGGTAATAGAAAAAAATTTGGTCAAAGTTTTAAAAGTGATTGGAACAAATGACATTACATTTATATTGTCCACCTAACACACAATCTAAAGCATATCTTGTGATTGACAATGTGCGTAAAGGTTGGTCTGAAACTATTGATATAAAAAATTATGCTCGTACA
>NZDU01000038.1 GCA_002688875.1 Candidatus Pacearchaeota archaeon
TCTTCAGCATTGTCTCCTACTTTCATATCTGACCATGACTCCGGTGTGTATCCCCAGTCACCCCATACTGGATCTATTGCTTCTTCCTCACCAACCTGTCGTTCTTTTATTCTAGGATTTATAACTTCTTCAGTTTCTTCAGAGTCTTTAACGTTAGTCCATTCACGCATTAAACTATCTGCTAAACTTAATGGATTATCACCATGATTATTTGTGCGTCTAAATTTCTTTTGATGATTCCATTTAGTGCTGTATGTGTTCATTGGATCATCTTCATATTCTTCATCAGGTGAATTAGCATAATCGGCACCTTGTGCTATTTCACCTTCTGCTTCTGCCTCCATTCCACATGGTGGACCCCCGTCTTGTGGAAGTTCATCACCTTGTGGTTGTGGCAATTCGTCACTTGGTTCCATTTCGTCACCTTGTGGCATTTCTTGTTCTATTCCAGCATTTTGTAATAATGCCATAAATGCTTGTGCTTCTTCTGGTGTGTCTGCTATTACTTTAATTGTTTCTTTTAAAGTTTTTCTTCTTTTAGGTTGAAATGCATCTTCAACTCTAATAGGTTCTGAAATTCTATTAACTGCTTTAACACCTGCCGCTTTAATTAATCTATCAATTTCTTTTTTATAATCTTCTGACATTATTTGTTCCCCATAACAGATTTACCACCTTCTGGTGCGTCTTCTTGCTTATATTCTATTGGATTATCACTTTTACCACCTTCTGGATCAGCAGTTCTGTCTTTTTTAGGACCTGTATCTGCGTCCATTAATGCTTTTAACATACTCATATTGTACTGGTCGCCGTAGTGTTCTTCACCTTTAATCTTAGGGGCATCTTTATATTCTGCATCTGTTAATCTAGTTTCATATGCACCTTCTTTTGGTGCTTGATATTCTTCAGTAGGTTCATTTGGTTTACGCACTTTTAAATGCGTGTAATTAATACCTAAATAATCACCTAAATAATCTCTTAATCCTTCTGCATTAATTGGATAGTTTAAAGATGTATCAAATATATTAAGTGCTTCGTTTTTTAATTCTGGAAAATCTAATGGATGTTCTTGCACTACTGATTTACCTTGTTTTTTATAAGATTCAACACCAAATTTTTCAAGTGCTGTTTTCATTGTTTTTTCAACACCGGCTTCAAGATTACCTGCAATTTTAATTCTAAAATCGTATGTTTTCTTAGATTCAATTAGATATTCTTTAAATGTTTTCATTAGGTTTTCCTTCAAGTTTATTTATCGCTATTTGCTATTCTTTTTAGTAGTTCATTACGATCAAATATGATAGATCCTTCGGCTTCAATCGGTTCTTCACCATCAAATTCTTGGTCCATTTTACGTTTTTTGAGTTGTAATTCTACCATTTTAAGTTTCTTTTCTATTTTAGCCGCTTTGGCATCTACAGCATTACGCATCATAGTGGCCGCCACTTCAAAAATTCTACCTGAATATCGTGCTTCAACATTCATTCCTAGGTCCATTAAGTCTTTATATGTTTTCATTGCCTCTCCAGCAATATTATCCATTTCTGAACCTATATCTTCAAGTCCATCTACCGGTGGTAATGCTTCTTCAATTTTATCTAGTTTACGATTAGTAGATTCTAAGTCTTTAATTGGACTTTCTTCTTTAGGTTTTAATTCAAAGTCTGCTAATTCAGGTTCAACTTCACGTATCTCATCTTGTTCTGCTTTACTAATTGCTTCCTTGACTTCTGGTAGATCTAGTAATTCCTCAAGTTTCTTTGTCATACTGTAATTAGTTAACGTTTTGCTGGACTATGAAATATGTCGTCTTCAGTAATAACTCTAAATTTTATACCTTTTTGTCTACACCATTTAGTTGCCGCTTCCCATTTAGCATGATTTAAAGCCACAGCCGCTCTAGTTGATATACTTTTTTGTGCGGCATCTACAAGAGTTTGCTTTTTAGGTTTAATTTCAATTACTTCTGCTACTGCTTTTCCATTTTTATTATTATATTGTATAAAAAAATCAGGAACATAAACTGTATGCCGTCCAGTTAATGGATTTTGAAAAGGTATTTTAATAGATTCAAATGCCCATTTTGCCACACTAGGATTGTCATCGCAAAATCTCATGAATACTTGTTCCCATGATGATCTATATCGTGGCGATTTTAATCCAAGATATTTTTCTGGATTTTTTATATCGTATTGTCCTGAGGCCCATCTTGGTCTCATAACTTATCCTAATATGTTTCTAGATATTACGTCTGGAGATTCGTTAGTAACCTTTGATCCAATTAAACTACTTTTGAATCTGTATAAGTTAAGAATTTCTGCTACAATATCAGTTAATTCTTGTGGGTTAGTTGCTGATAATTGATCTAGTATTGATAATGGTGAAACGTTATCTAATTTAGCTTGTCTACAAATTACATAAGCAATAGTTTCTGCTGAATCTTTCTCATAATCTTTGCCAGTAAAGAAAGAAATAACAGCATCATATTCATCTGAATTTAAAGTTATTCCTTGATCAAAATAATCACCAAAAATACGCATTGTTTTTTGTGTATTATTAACATTTTGTATTGGTTTAATAGGTAAGTTTGTTCTTATACCTGTATCACTTGTTGGATTATAATTTTTATTTAAATTTTTATATGCCATTTTTATACCTGTGAATTGCTATATGTAGTTACCACTCCATCATCGTCAGTATAAGTCTCTGTAATAGTATCTCCATCAACAGTTATATTATGACTTGATAAGTTATTATTTGTTATAGAATTAATTTGTCTAATTTCTTCTACTCCTAGTATTAATGATACTTGTCCTATTTGTGTTAATTCTTTTACTTTACCTAATGCTTTCGCTCTATATCCTGCTTTTACACTTTCTGTTAATTCAGTATAGTTTGTTTTAACTGCATTAATATCATCTATATTTTGTTGCTCTGTTCTATACACATAATCACGTGCTAAACCATCTAATGCTGGATGATTATTTTTAAAATATGTGTAAGTTTCGTCTACATTAAGCAATCTAGTATTAGTTGCTACATCAACAGAATAATCTCTATCGCCTTCATTGTCTATCATTGGAGCAGAAATAGTATTATTATTAGGTAATTGGTCATTTATACTATACGAGGTTTTAATATCATCTAACATTACAGCATCAACTTTTTCTTTTCGTTGCCTACGTGGAAATTTAATGCCTGGTGCTGACGATCCACCAATGTTAGTAGTTCTTTGTCCTAGAATAACATCTTTAACAATGCCAGTCATTTCTTCACCTGCACCTGCTTCATATCCACCTGTTCTATAATTTCTATATACGTTTATTGCTTCTAATATACCTGCAGGATTACCTTGTGCTAAATTGGTTATTGCTGACATACCACCTTGAACTAAACCACCAGTTCCAAATATACTAGCAGTTCCACCACCACCAATTGTAAGTGGTGAAGGAGATTTATCATAATGTAAGTTTGTAAATCCACTTGGACCTGCTCCCCCGACAGTACCTTGTTTAAGTAATACAGCCTCATATGCTACAGTCATAGTATGTCCAAGTGTTCCGTCGTTTTGTTGTCCAACTGTATCATGTGCAAATGATGTTATTATAGGTAAAACTAATGTATAGTTTGTAAAACGTTTTTTTGATATTGTAAAAATTTGTATTGCTTGTAAAAATGGTTTAGTTTGATCATTATCAAATCCCCAACGTGCTTGAAAGTCTTGTTTATATCTTGCTTCAGGATCAAAATTAACTTGTTCATATTTTGAATCTCTGTAATAGTACTTGTAATAGTCATTAAAAAAGCCTACTACAACATCTGCATTATCATCATGAAATTGTATTTGTACAGGATCATATGTAATATTTGTTTGTGTTTGTGTTTTTCTATTATATTGATTACGTGGTTCAACATTAAAATTATATGATGGTAGTTGTGCTTGTTTTACTAATTGACCTAATTCTATTTGATTAGAACCTGACCCAAAACCACCTGCACCAGCAAATTTATTAATTACAACATAATATAACCATGGACGTTTTGGCTCAAGTCTATGTTTTCCATCAATATAGAGTCTTGAGGCGTGTTTAAAATCCTTTAATATTTGATTAGGATTAAGAAGTTGTAGAAAGTTACTTGTCCAGTGGGCCATTTAGCCTCCTCATTAATGGAGATTAACCGCCACCCCCAGTTACCAATGTACCTAATGTTCTTGCAACTGCTGTGCCTATACCTGTTCCTCTTGGAGCCTGTATTGCATTGTCAAATCTTATTGCCATTGTAATNNTANCNGNATCTGAAGTTGCATAAGCCATTGTGTTGTAGTTAATATTTTGTACATAAGCACCATATAGTTCCCAAGTTTCAAGAACTGTAACAGCATTGGCACCTTGTCCACCATCAAGCATTTCAATTTTGCCTGAGAATTTATAGTCTATGCCACTTGCCGCTGAACTTTGTTCAAAGAAATCAAATTGTTTCTGAATTTGTTCACCGCATAGTTTAGTTACAGAGTTGTTTACGTCATCTCTTAAGTTAATTGTCATTGGTTCCCAAGTATGCTTACCTGCAAGATATACTCTTGAATTATAAACGTCTAAAATTGTTTCATCGAAAGTTAAACTCGGTCTAGTAACATCGACAACTTGTTTAGTAAGTTCTGATCTTGGAGTTGATACTCCAAAGTTTTCCAATATCACTCTAAAGCGATATTGTAATTTTGGCATTAACAGTCCTTGACTAGAAGCTGATTGATCGCTTGCCAAAGGTACTGTAAATTTGCTTAATGTTGCTACTGACATATTGTTCTCCTTTGTATTTATAGTTTCTCTACTATGCTTTTTTAAATATACCTTTCTTTACCTTTATAGTCCTAATTTATCAATCTCACCAGTGTTTTTAAGTCTGATTGGAATGTATATAAATTCAACTGCTTTAACAGGTTCAATTGCTATATCAACATACAACTCGTTTCTATCAATTCTTGTTGGTGTGTTATTAGTTTCGTCACACACTACAGCAAAATCGTATAATCCACGTTGTCCTTGAACTTCTAATAACATAGATTCAACTGCACCTTTAATTTCATTTCTAGTTAATTCATCATTTGGTTCAAAGATAAACGGTTGTGCTAGTTTGTCTAATTGTGTTCTTAAAAATACAACCAAACGTGCTACATTTACTCTGTCTAAAGCACTTGTTCCACTATGTCTAGTTTTTTGTCCATAAATTGTAAGTCCTGACCCAGTTNAGAATGTTNTTGGATTCAATCTATTTGATTGTAAAGTATCTCTAATACCTGATGATACAGCAATCACTTGCTTTTCACCTGTAGATGCTTTAATATAACCTACTGAAGTTGCATTGTCTACAACACCACGTCTAATACCTGCTGGTGCAAACCACGGAAACGCCACATCATCATTTAATGCTAATGTTCTAAGTACCATATGACTAGGTGGAACAAACACATTGTTACCTGCTAGATCACTTGTAGTACCCCATGGATAATAAACACCTGTATAAGAATCATTTGATACTAACCCATCTTCTGTGTTAGTTGATTCTGAACTGGCGTTAGTTGCCCAGTTAACAATATCAGTTGAAGAGTTAGCCAACCTTGCTGGAGAATCTCCAACAATAAATGCTGTATCACTTCTATCACCTGCTAAAGTTATTAGTTCATCTATTAGTTCAACATAACCTGGAGCCGCTAATACGTTAAATTCACGTTGTTCTTCACGTAATTCTGTATTAGAACTTACTGCCGCTTGTAATTGTTTTACAACACAGGCTCTAACTGCTTTACGTCCCATATATGGTGATCCATCGGATTTGTTACCACTTGTAGTTACCCATGCATCATCTTCTCCTGGTAGTGTTGGCCACTCTGTAGTACTTGCAAAATTGGCTCTACTAAAATATGCATTTCTAAATTGTTTTACAACATATCCAGAACGTCTTGTATTAAACAATAACATTCCTTTTGGATATAATGCTGGATCTGGTTTATCAATATCTAATGCATTACTTGTAAGCAATGATTTAATTGTTGCTGGTGCTTTTGTAATTACGTTATCATCTGAATCTAGATGGAAACGTGCATCTGCAAATAATATACCATTGTCAGTTGTTTGATCAGTATTATCAATTGCTACCCATTTTTCTCCGGCTACTTTTGAATCATCATATCTAGAAATTTTTGGATATGCTTCAAGATCTGAAGTATCAACCCAAAGGTCACCACTTACTAAAGCAGTTCCATCTGATTGTCCGTCAGCCGCTAATGGTTCAGTTGCTGAAACAATTGGACCATTTGGTGAACAGTTAGAAAGATTAAATCCTCTAGCATCTGATGTTACACCTTGATATCCTACCCAAGTAGTACCATTGTGTACCATAATGTCAACTTCGTCAACAGAACTATGATACCATAATGCTAAATCACTTGGATCTGCTGTTGGTGATGTTGCTTTTGCTTCATATACCAATGTTCCCCAGTTACTTGCCATTACTTCATTTGATCTAGGATCACCTGCAGGTACTGTATAAAGGTTTGCAACCTTAGTCCCTGTTGTGTCAATAGCCGCTCCGTATGTGTTAGCATTACTTGAACCAAGTCCTGCGTCTGCTACTGGTGTACCATTAACATCGTCCATTCTAAAGTCACCACCGTCACTGTGTGTCATTGTAATAACATCTGCTACACGATCATAACTTGCTGAAACATAAGTAAATCCTGCCGCCGCTACTGCCGCCACAAAATCGTCTGCTGTTGTGCCAGCCATTGTGCAAGTTTTTTCTCCAGCAAATGTACCCCATTTAGCACTACCTGATAAATCACTAGGTCTAACTGTTTCTTGTAGTGTAAAAGTTTCTGCATTTGTAAAAGGATCAGATCCTAATGCAGTTATTCCAGTAATTGTAGTAGCACCTGAGTTTTGTCTTTTGAATACTGTATAGTCTGTTACTTTTGCGTTAGCATCATAAACTGTACTATCTGTTCCTGTTGTACTATCACCTGCAAATGTAATAGTGTCATATTCTGTAACGTTAACTTGTGTGTAAAGATTTTCAGTTGTTAAGTTTGCACCTGCACCTGATTTATCTAAATTGTAAAGTGCTTGTGCATGAGATTCATATGCAGGAGCACTTATAGTTGACCAAGCCGCTGTAGTTGAATTGTATTTTTTAACTACAACATTTGCACCTGAATTTACAGAAGTTGTTTGTAACCAAACACTTCCTGATGGTGCTGAATGATCGTCTGCTGTTTTAAATCCTGGATCAGTTGTATGAGATCCAATGTGTAATCTTGGTGCATCATATGTTCCTGCTGTAATACCTACATCAGTTAATATAGTACCAGTTACATTTGCAATTGTAATTTGAGAACTTGCAGTTGAATCACCGCCTTCTGCTAAATCAGTTGCATATAAAACTAATTGATTGCCGAGAGCCGCGGCTAATACACCTGGAATTGCTCCACTGTCTTTACCTGCATTAATGTCACTAACTAAATCGGCTAATGATGTACTTGTTGTTACAACATCATATCCGTTAATTGTAATTTCATGTCCAACAGAAGTAGTCGGTGAAGATACCGTTCCTGTAACTGCCGCATGAGATGATTTCCATGATGCGTATTGTGTTGTGCTGTCGCCTGTACCAACTTGAACCCAACTATTACCTGTATTTTTGTAAAATAATTTGTTTGTTGTTGCTGTAGTATTAACAGCATAATCACCTTGTACGCCATAAGCAGTTTTTGGAGCACCGGTTGATACTTCGCCTGTTAAGTTGCTTATGTCTGTAATAACTTTTGGAGTTTTTGCTGTAAATGTTTGTGTTGAAGAATTCCATTCTTTAATACCCCATACAGTTGATGCTGTATCTAACCAATAAGTTCCGTTAACTGCCGCACCTTGTACTGGAGAAGATGAACCTGTAAGTTCATCTAAATTAACATCTGCTCTTACTACAAAAGCCTTGTTGGCAATACCTAATAAAGAGTAAGCGGATAGAAGACCATATTCGTTTAACTCGTAGGCATCACGAGCAGAACCACTTGTATCTGTATAAAAGGTTGGATCGCCAAACGTTTCTGTTAGTTCGCGTTGACTTGTAATTGTATAAACTGTTCCTGCGTTTGCTGTTAAAGTACCGGCCGCAGTTCCTGTTCCAGTACCTGATGTTTTATTTTTGGCTGATGCAACAACAATTGCTGGCACCATACCTTGATCGGCGGGTACGTAAAACGATTCGTCGGTTACTGTTACCTCTACGCCTGGTGAATTTATTGCCATTTTCTCGGTCTCCTTATGGTTTCTTATATTTATACTATAACAGTTAATTTAATAGGGAATTGCAGGTAAGAAAAAGGTGATATAAAGGGCACCATAAATATAGTATGAGGCGTCCTTTATGTAATTGCGGTAACCCCGTCGCTATTAACTATATTAAACACGATAAAACATATTATCGAAAACAATGTGACAGTTGTTTACGTGGTGTGATTAAAAAGCAACCTCGATGGAAAACGTCAGGGTATAAGAAAAAACATATATGTGATCGATGTGGATATACATCAGAGTACGATATGCAATTTAACGTATATCATCTAGATGGTAACAGAAATAATTGTTCTTTTAATAATTTAAAAACAGTATGTGCTAATTGCCAACGGGTGTTACATCTTGTTGGTATGAAGTGGAAACAAGGTGATCTAGTTCCTGATTAATTTTATCAGATAAGTCGTTTACTGAACCATTATTGTTTATTATAAAATCAAATTCACTTTTTGCCCATTTCCATTCGCTTGGATGTATGTCATTTGGCTCTATATTTTCTAATTGATACTTGCAGAACCAATCTGGATCTGGTCCACGTGTAACTCTCCATACTTTTCCACCTATAGATTTAATCATATTAATTTCATTTGGAAAACGTACATCTGGAATTATCCAATTTATATCAGGACGTTCTAGCATTTGTTTTTTTGTTAAACTAACCCAAATGCCATCATATAAACCTTGTCTCATACATTCAGTTCCAAAACGTTGTAATACATATCTGGGTGTAATATCGCGACCTATCTCTTTGCTCCAAAAAGGATCTGGTGATTCACGCCATTGTCTACTAGGTTCAGTTTTACCTTCTAGCATATACCTATCCCAATCAAACATAGAAGAGACAGCATCTTTTAATTTGTCTGCAAATGATGTTTTATGAAAATCGTGATTTTTAATTAGAAGATTTGCTATGGTATCTTTACCACTATTAATCAAACCACATATTCCAATGATCATATGTTTATTATAATGTAAAGGTATTGGATTGTCAACTAACCAATTACAAATGACATAGGAGTTTGTCCTACTTCGTAATTACTAATAGATGCTTCTAATTTTTCAATTTCTTGTTGTCCATCTGCTTTAAGTTGATCACCATTTAATGATGTTCCACCTTGTGGACCAGCAATTGTGGCAAATTTACCTCTTGCTTCTCCAAGTGTCATTTTACAAATAGCAAGAGTATAATCTCTGAGCCATGGTTTTGCATATCTGTCTTGTAATAGTATGCCATCTGGTTTATGATTATAAAGCCAAAGTAGTACAGTTTCTTGATTGCGTTGTCGTCTTACTATTTCTAACTTGCGTGTTACTGTATCATAATAATAGTTAATGTAACCACCAAACATCCTACCTACTAATTCTTGATAGCCAGCAAACATTTCATAAGTTGCTAGTCCACCAATTCTACCTGACTGTAGCAAATAAACATTTGTGTATGCTAGTTCAAATGGATCAAAAAATGTACCACCTTCAGTGGCATTTGCGCCACCTACTGTACGTCTAAAAATTTGTCTTACATTAACTACTTCGTCTGGTAATGTATAAACGTTAGTATCTTCCTGTAATTCTAAAAATCCATATGATTCTTCAACAGAACTTTCTGCTCGTTGCTTGAATTTGTCTATTGCAGTTATTAACCCAGTTTCGTAGTGTTTTGGGTCAAGTTCTACTTCAATCATGCCATCACCTAGTCTAGTGCGGCAATAATCATAGATTCCTTGCTTTAGTTCATTAGTTTTTTCTGCTGTAAGTACTTGGTCAACCATTGTACAGTATTTACCGCTTTGCTCTTAACAATAAATATGTGTACAATGCCTAGACTATCCATATACAAACCTGAAAAAGGTAAAGATTTTAAATTCTTCGATCGAAACATTAAAGAGATGTTTCAGATTGGTGGAACCGATGTTTATATTCACAAGTATGTAGGAATACATGATCAAGGTGAAACTAATGATGCTACACAGCCAAAACGTGCTATAATTGATCATATGAGCATACAAGATCTTCTTTTATTAGAAAATAGAGATCGCAAATATGAATCAGATGTATACACAGCAAGAGGAATTTATACAGTATCTGATGTTGATTTTGATTTAACACAATTTGGTTTATTCATGCAAAATGACGCACCATTTGTTGTGTTTCATCAACTTGATATGATTGATAGATTAGGTAGACGATTAATGAGTGGGGATGTTCTTGAGATGCCTCATAGAAAAGATGACTATAGTTTAGATGACAGCATGGATGAAACACTAAAACGTTTTTATCAAGTTGAAGATGTTAATGTTACAGCAGAAGGATTTTCACAAACATGGTGGCCACATTTAATTAGAGCAAGATGCAAACCTCTTAGAGATTCTCCAGAATTTAGAGATTTTCTCGGTACTAGAAATGATGAAGAAAGTATTTCATACAAGCAAGGTACTGGTAGACGAGATCAAGAAATTAATGATGCCATTATTGCACAAGCAGAAGCAGACTTGCCACAATCAGGATTTAATACGCAACCATTATATGTGTTACCTGTAGATGACAATGGCAAAGTTGCTATAGTAACAGCAGACGAAGGTGATGTTGATTCTGATACATCACATATTAAAGCAAGTAGAGTTACAGCAAGTCCACGCAGTAAAGGATACTTACAAGGATATCTAACTGCCGATGGAATTGCACCAAATGGAGAAATATATGACTTTGGTACGTCATTTCCTGCTAATGCTGTCGAAGGACAATATCATTTACGTACAGATTTTTTACCTAACAGATTGTTTAGATATAATGGAGCAAAATGGGTTAAACAAGAAGATGATGTAAGAATGACAATGACTAATTTAGATACTAAATTAACTCATAAGCATTCATTTATTAATAATGATACTATTACTACAAACAAAGATGGTACTACACTTAATGAAAAAAGTGCATTAAGTCAAGCATTAAAAGATAAAGAAAGAAAAATACCAACTGAAGATACGGATACAACGACATAATGGCTAACATATCTCATTTTTATGACGGGCAAATGCGAAGATACATTGTTCAATTTGTTAGAATGATGTCAAATTTTCAGTATCAAACAGGTAAAAATAAAGATGGTAATCAAGATTTAATTAAAGTACCTGTTAGGTATGGTGATATTAATAGACAAGTAGCAAATATTTTAAGACAAGGATCTGAAAATGCTTTAGTAAGTGTTCCACAGATGGCGGCTTATATTTCAAATTTGGCATTAGATAGACCACGTGTGATGGAGCCAACTCACGTAGATAAAATTCATGTACGAGAACGTTCGTATGATGCAGAAACTAAAACATATTCAGGAACTCAAGGTAATCAACATACTATAGAACGAATTATGCCTGTGCCATTTACATTAACTATGAACTGTGATTTGTTTTCAAATAATACAGATCAAAAGTTGCAAATTTTAGAACAATTATTAGTGTTGTTTAATCCAGCATTAGAATTACAAACTACAGATAACTGGCTCGATTGGACATCATTAAGTTATGTTGAGTTAAGTGACATAACATTTTCATCACGTACAATACCAAATGGTACAGATGACGAAATAGATATTGCTACATTGCAATTTACAATCCCTATTTGGTTGACACCGCCTGCTAAAATTAAGAAACTTGGTGTTATTGAAAAAATTGTTGCATCTATATATGATGAAGATGCTTCAGCAGTTGATATTAATGGTTTAGTTGGTGGTGATTTATTATCACGTCAAGAAATAACATTTGGCAATTATGGATTATATGTAGAAGGTGGTACATTAGGTTATACAATTAGATTATTACAAAGTAAAGAAACTTTAAGTGAAGCGACAGGAGATAATGTTGCTCATGTAAGTCTTAAAAAAGCAGATGCTAAAACAGATTCACAGTTAGTATATGGTAAAGAAATTATGTGGGATACAGTATTAGGAGCATATGGTAAAATTACAGCAGGATTATCTAAAGTAAAATTAGAAACAGCAATTACAACAGCAAATAATGAAGACACAATTACATACGTTACTGGTGTTATTGCAGAACATCCATCAGAAGGACATTTATTAATGTTTACAGTTGATACTGATTCTGTACCTACAAATACAGTACCACAATTTGCAAAAATTATTGACCCAACAGTCACAGGGCCAACTGGTAGTGAAATTAATGGTACAAGATATCTTATTACACAAGAAATTGGTACTGATTTACATGATCTTCATATTACAACATTAACACATGATGGAACCAATACTGTTACAGCAACAACATCAACAGTACACGAATTAAGTGTTGGTGATACAGTTAGAGTATCTGGGGCAACTCCAAATTATTATAATGGAACTATTGGTGTTTTAGCAGTACCAAGCACTACACAATTTACTTTTAGTACAGTTTTACCAACATCTGCCGCGGCGAGTTCATCAGTGCCAACAGCAGATACGTCAGGGACAACGGCGGCAGGAGGAATATACGTAGTACCATCACCGTTAGTATCACCTGCTAATGGTCCTATTAAAGGATATACAAATAGAGCAAGTAGTGCCTGGGGTAGTTTAGTAGCATCTGAATCTGATATTATTCAATATAATTCAATTACTAGTAAATGGAATGTTGATTTTGATTCATCTAATGTTACTAATGTTCAATATTCTACTAATGATACAAATGGTGTGCAATTTAAATGGACTGGTACGCAATGGCAAAAATCATGGGAGGGTGAATATGAACCTGGTGATTGGATACTTGACCTTTAATCAAATATAATTTATAATAATGTATGGCTAATATTATTTGTAGTGGTGCATTATTTTATGCTAAAAATACTAAACGTTTTATGCTAGTTCAAAGAGCAAATAAAAAACATCAAGGACAATGGGGTATAGTTGGTGGTAAAGTAGAAGGTAAAGAATTACCTATTGAAGCACTTAACAGAGAAATTAAAGAAGAAGTAGGCAATACCCCAGCAATTAAGAAGTTTATTCCATTAGAGATGTTTCAAAGTACTGATCAAAAATTCTTTTTTAATACCTATGTATGTGTTATTGATACAGAATTTGTACCAACATTAAATGGAGAACATTCTGGATATTGTTGGGTAAAAATGAATGCATGGCCAAAACCATTACATCAAGGATTGCTTAAAACTGTACAAAATAAAACTATTAAATCAAAATTACAAACAATATTAGATATTATTGTTTAGGCATTGGAATTAGTTCTGGTTCACCTAGGAATCCAGTTTTTGGAACAGCAAAATTTTTTTTCATAATACCTATGTATACATTCATACTTTCACCTGCAGGTGTTTGGGTTTCTGCAGACCAAAGTTCTCCGGTATAGTCTTTTATACCATATACATCTTCAAATGTGTTTACTTTTTCAAGTAGTTTTGCTAAAAATGGTTTTGTACTCTGAATGCATATTCCTCTGTTTATTGCATCTAACCAGATTTTATCTGCTTGAGCAACTGCTTCTTCTGTTGCAATTTGATATAATGACCCTGTTCTAGTTAGGACTTGGGCATCTTCACACATAGAATTTATATAAACAAAGTCACCTTCTAACCATTCACCATTATTGTCTGATCCTGTTGCAGAAGCAGAGATAGATTTTGTTGGTACGTATTGTTTAGCAAATACTCCACTAACACCATAAAATTCTTCACCAGTTCTTGTAATCATTACAACTCTCCACAACTCACCTGTCATTCCGTCTTGACCAAACATATTGTTAAACGTGCGAAGTTTTTCTAATAACGTTACGTTCCATTTATCCCCACGTTGGGAAATATGGCATTCTCCATCTGCTACTGCTGTCAGCCATATCTCGTCAGCTTCCATTGCCGCTTGTTTAGTGTTTTCTTGAAATTTTTCAGCAGTTTTAGTAAGTGGAATTTCGTCTTTGCAAATAGCCGTGACTTTGGCTTGATCTCCAGGCATCCACAGATGATTTTCTGCTTTTGTTGTTGTTCCGGAGATTATTAATAAAAAAAATACAGTCCATAATAGTTTCATCGTAGTCTCAGTAGTATTTATTTGAAACAGACCAGTCTTACATCAAGCAGTTTAGATGGCTTCTCTTTATTAATTCTTCGTTTAGCCATCAGGGTGTGTGCATTTCGCATAGGTCAGACATTATTATTATCCCACTCTGTTTGCAGTTCTAAAAGTTTAGCGTTAACTGCTTCCTCTGTTGGCAATTCTGCT
>NZDU01000039.1 GCA_002688875.1 Candidatus Pacearchaeota archaeon
AGGTAAATCTTCTACTCGTTTTATTTGTGATATGTCATATGTTTCAAATGGTAATTCATATGTGTCAGGATTAGTTGGATCTTCTTGTCCAAATCCATTACATTGCAGATTACATAAAAAGAATCGTATCCATGCTGTAGGTACTCCAGTATAATGTCCTTCACCTTGTATAGAGTGAAATATTTCAGAGTAATAATACTTTTTTTCGTCCATATACTTTTTATTATACAATATATTTAGGTTTTGTCAAAAGGATTATAAAGTTCTCCAGTTCTTTCTAAATCAACTGTAAAACAATGTAAACCAGCATTTACCATCCATTGTTCAGGCCAATTTATGGTAATACAGTTAATATTGTGTTTTTTAAAAAAGTTTATATCTTTTGGTTTTGCATTTAAACATATTACAGTTTCAGGATCAATTGATATAGTATTTGATAGTAGTAAATTGGTATTTTCAATATCATCATCTTGTATATCTGGCCAAACTATATTTGTTTCTTTTATTCTTTCGTACAATATTGGTACAGTTTTAATATTTGGAATATGTGGTTTAATTTCTGAGATATCCATTCTTGCATCATGTAACATTAATTTACTGTTAATAAAATTTACGTGAGCATCTAAATGATTGTCTACTGTAGTAATTGGAATTAGTGTGTAATCATCTCCTAAGATGCTTTTAAGATGCTCAATACCTTTTTCATTACCTGTGTGTTTTAATGTTGTGAATATTATATTGCCGCATTTCAAAAGATTAGCACCTTCTAAATAAGGGTATTCGTTTTGTATAATATCATCAGTCCAAATCATAGAATCTGAAAACCTAGGAAATTGGTGTTTTATATTAAGTGATATACAATCTTTAATTCCTTTAAGTGCGTCATTACAACTAAACAAAATTAAATTGTTTCCTATAACACCTAATCTGTCTCTAATGTTTAAAACAGGAAATCTATGCTCACTACTAAATTTTTTTGGATTAGGTCTAACAATGTTAATATTTTTTTTGTCCAATACTTCACATACTTCATTTAACATATCTTTTAATCTTTGTACAAGATGTTTAAGATGTTTTCCTTGTATATGAAAAAGATCGTTTTGAATTAATTGGTTATCGACATAAATGTCAGCAACCATCATGGATTTTAATTCATCCCATTCTGTAAATGAATGAATTTGCATTTTTATTCTTCTGGGGGACTTGAAGGTTTTTCTATTTTATTAAATTCATCATTGGTAATATTGAGAATTTTAATTGTTTCATACGTGCCAGGTTCAGCAGTAACTATGTTACCATCTTTTGTCTGGTAGCCAATTACCAGTTGGTTTTTAATATCGTCCCAATTGGGATCAGCATAGACATCGGCTTGTATTGTAATTCGGTATAATTGCATAACAATTTCCCTCCTATATGTTAATTATCTAGATCTTCCGGGCCAGATTCGGCCATTTTCAGCAGTACGCGGTACTGCTCGTACGCCTTTTTTAGACCTGGGTACAATTTTCTTAAATCTTCGTGTTTTTCCTCGTGGACCATGAATCCTTCACTTACAGATACTGTTCCAGATACTGTGTAAGATGCTTCCATATTAGTTGTATTTGTATTACCCCAATCATCTGCTCCTAGGTCATAAGTAAAACCTGTTTCATAATCAGTTTTATCATCAGTATATCCTACCTTAACAGTTAACTCTTCTAGATTATCTAATTTTTTTTGACCTTCTGCAATACTTAAAGTTTTTTTTCTTTTTTTCTTTCTAGGTTTTGGTTTTGGTGCATGAACGGTCATTAGTCATGCCCTTTCATTGATAAACAAATATCATAAAATTCTTTTTTAGTAGATGCATCTTTACTAAATGCTCCATGCATAATTGCAGTTGTCATATCTGATTCATGTTCTTTAACACCCCTTTGTGTCATACAATGATGTTCTGCTTTTACAACAACTGCCACGTGTTCAGTTTTTGCAAATTTCTGTAATTCTTGTGCAATATGTGTTGTCATTTCTTCTTGTATCTGTGGACGTTCTGCAATATGATGAACAATACGATTAAATTTAGATAATCCTATAACTCCATCTTCTGGAATAATACCGATCCAAGCATTACCTACAATGTTTTGAAAATGATGAGCACAAGTTGATCTAACACTAATTGGACCTGATGTATATAAACTTTTGTATCCCATATTTGGAAAAGCAGTTATTCTTGGATGTTTTTTAAATCTTCCTCCAAATATTTCGTGAACATACATTTTTGCCACACGTTTTGCAGTTTCTTGTGTATTGTGATCGTTGTCAGTATCAATAACTAAAGTGTTTAACACATTTTGGAATGCTGTTTCAACTTCTTGTTGTAGTTTTTCTAAATCACCTTCTTCTAAATATTTAGAGATATTATCATTGCAATGATATCTTACTCCTGCATTTTCTAGTCTTTGCTTAATTACTTTACTAATACCTTCAGCCATTATGCTCCTTTTATCAAAACTTGATCATTAATTGTAGCATATAAACCTTCTGCACTAAAGAACTTTTTTGCTAAAATAGATCTTTGACGTGCTAATGCTGGTAAGTATTCTTCATAGTTTTCCATGTAGTCAACTATTTTTGCGGCAATTTCCTTATGATGTATATTATAATTTTCCATCGATGATGTTAATTCACTATCATATTTGAATTCGTCTAAAACCATTTCTGAATAACTTAATCTATCTGGAACCATTGGTATTGTGTCAACTAGAGAACCTTCGTACCAACTAATGCCTAAAGTTTCTTGTAAGTTAGCACTAAAAACTAACTTTGCTTCGCCTAATAGATTATGGTACTCGTTTTTGGTTAATTGTCTTTCTTGTGCAATTATAAATTCATATTGTGGCATATTGTCTTTAAGGTCTCTAAATATTTCAGGTTGTTTTTCTGGTGCCATTCTATGTGGAAACAATATAATATTTTTCTTTGGCATTCTTTTATATTGCTCTAGAGTTTCATCTAGATATTCCATAGGCCATCCTGTTCTTACAATGCGTTTCATAACATCTTCTCTATGATATGAAATATCATGGGGTGGCCCAAATAGACCTTTAATAAACAGTTCTATATGGAAATTAGTTGCAAAATAATTGTAATCATATGCAAAAAACATACCACGTTCAATATTCGTTGTCCATCTTTTGTCTTCAATTAGTCTACCTAAAAAGTCTGCAGGATCATATGAGCCGGCGTGCCATAAACCATGTATGTTAATTTTCTTTTGTAGCAAGTCAGCCATATATTTTAATTGTATAACAGTAGAATTCCAAGCATCAGTAAATATGAAATCATCGCCATCCTCAATTTCATTTTGTGCAAATTTTTCAGCAATTTTAATTGCTTGTGCAGATTTGTAAACATTTGTACCAGCAAAGTTTAAAAACGCACCTGGTGTAGTCATTTGTGGAACATTACCGCCTGAAATTGTTACAACTTTTCTACCAGTTTTTTTTATTAACTGTTTTGGAAGATGCTCCTTCCATTGTGCTGTATATCTTGTTTCTACTGGTTCTATATCTACAATGTATATTGTCATTGTTCTTTAGAACTCCATAAGTTTAAATTAAGTTTACCAGTTTCACGCCATGTCCAAAATATAATCCATGGTGTGTGTTTCTTGTATAGTTGATGATATCTAAAAGGTAATTTATGTTCTTTACAAAATTTTTTATATTCATCAATGTCTTGCCAAATGTCCATTGCATTATCTGGAAATTCACTTATATTTTTTGATACAGCCATTTTCTCCATCTTCCGATACTGATATCCAAATTTTTCTTCTAGGATATTTGTTTGTTACTTCTTTGTGCAGATCATCTGCAATCATTTCACATGAGTTATAATTGAGTTCTAATGTGCCATCATATAATCCTTCTAGCCAACGTTTAAACAATATAAATTCAACATCTCTATTATCGTGAAAAACTTCGATCCATACTTTAAAATGAAATATGTGTCTATGTGGATGTCCTAAAAAACTTACATCTATAAGTTTAGGATCATCTAATGCCGCTGGGTATTTGTGTATTCCTTCTTTACGAAATGTTACCCATACCATCGATTCTGTACAAGCAGATTCCTCATATGGTGGGTTTGTATCACTAGGGTAAAAGTTATCTTCGTTGCTCATTATTTTTCCTTTCTAATGTTAACTTCATCTATTATTTCATCCTGACCATAGTCTCCCCAATGCGTAAATTTTTTAGTTTGCATAAGATCATTCATGCTATGTGACCAAATGCCAGGATTAGTTGCTTTAAAATTTATATCATCTAGTTTTATCATCGTATTATAGTTCATTTCTGTAATGTGTGGTAATTTTATACTAATTGTTGGAATGAACCAAGTATTTTTGTCCCATCTTGCAATCCATTTTCTTATATCTCGAAAATATGTGTAGTCAAAGTCTAGAGTACACCACATTGGTTCATCAATAATTGTATCAATCATTTTTTGCCATTTTTTAAGATCCACACCATTAAAACTATGATTTGCTCCTAGATATACATGAGAACATTCATAACCACGTGCATACTCAACTATTTCTGTAGCATCTTGCTTATCAACTACAAATAATGTTTTTAAACCATATGCAGGAGTATGTTCAACTTCTTTACCAGTAAAAAATATTGGTGTATATTTTATACCTGTGCTATAGTTTCTTTTCATTTTTCATAAAACTTCTTTCAATTCTTTTGTTAAAAGTTTTCCTATTTCTTTATTTCCATTAATAGTAGCATGGCCAATATAATTTTTATCTTCATGATATACGTAGAAATCTAGGTTTTTGTAAATTACTCTTTCTAGTAATGGAAGATTTAAATATCTGCACCATGTATGAAAAGGTTTGGCTATAAAATTTGTTCCTTGGTGCCAACTTAAAATATAACAAGGAATGTTTAATCGTTGCAATACATGATTGATATATGTAATAGCCGATTTAGTAATCAACCAAAGATATCCTTTAGCACTATTATCTTTAACAACTTGTATCCACCAATCCATAAGTTTTTTATTATTTTTATATTCTACGTTATGCCGATCCCATATAAAAGTTTGATCAACTTTTACTTCTTCTTTAGACTCTGGTCGATGTGCGAAATTAATTACTTCTTCATGTGGTAAAAGATGATGATGCTTTAAATTTTCTACTTTATCATTTAATTTCCACTCAGGATTATTGTTAGTCATTAATATTCGAGGTTCAAATGTTTCTTGTATTAATACAAAATCAAAATTTCCTATTTCTCCAGGTTGAAAAATATCAGAAGATAGCATATTTGCTATAATTTTTGCAAAATTTAAATATCCACCATTACTTACTGCATAAACTGTATATTCTATATCAGGTATATCAATGAATGAATAATATCCTTTTACAGTATCAATTGTTTCTGGGAATTCAGCTTTATCAGAATAAGACACATATGAGCCTGCTGAATGACTACACCCAAGTACTAAACATTTTTTCATTTTTTAAGTTTTTGATCTCTTTCTTTAACTGCTTTAGTTGCCTGTGCAAAACTAAATGGATTATATTCTTCGCCAAATATTAGTTTCATATGATCTGAATATGCTCTTTGTTTACGTTTCATATGATTGCGTGTACGTTTTTTAGTATTGCGTTTTGCTCTTAGGATACTTTTTTGAGTATTACGTTTCATTTTCTAATTCAGCAATCTGATCTTTTAATCTTAGTTTTTGTTTTTTAAGATCAACTAATCTTTGTTTAGTAACCATGGACCGATCATAATCTCGGACTTCCTCCATTATTTCAATTTTCTTACTTAACTCTTTATGTTTTTTCTTTAATGTTTTTAAACTATCATTCATTTTATGTCCATCCTTTGAACCCTGCATCTGGATTTACATAGATAGAACTGTTTTTTTCATTTTCACAAGCCTCTACACTAATAACCCATGCTCTGCCTCTAGTTTTTTTGCGTAACCATTCATCGGCATGAGTACAAATCCTCATTGCTGTACCTTCCATACCTGGTCCTTCTTCTTGTACTACTAATTTACATACGCCTGCTTCATGCATTTTCTTAAATGTATCCATCCACGGATCATTTTGGTCAATAACAAGAGTATGATCATAGTTTGCTTCTAACCAATGCTTTAATTCGTCTAAGTCACCATAATCAACAACAAAGCCTGCTTTATCCATTGTTTGAGCACCAAATACTATACGAAAACTTCTACTATAACCATGTATTAAATGGCAGTTTCCATCGTGTCTGTACTGTCTATGGGCACAAGGAAAATTAAAGAATGATTTTGTTGATGTAAATTCTTCAATGTCACTCATATTTTATACCTCCTCAAATAAGTTTGCGAATTGTGTTGATGCATTAACGGTTTTTTTACCAACTGCACCTCTGGTGCCAATTATTGACATCCAGTATCTGCTATATTCTTCTATTATCATTTCTGATTCTTCTTTATTGCTTGTTGCAAAAATTGCCTCTACTATATCTTTAAGCATAACACGATCAAAGGATTCGTCAACAAGCATTGCTGGTATCATACCAGCATCATATTGTCTATTTGCTTCTTGTACTGCGGTTAAATGCATCCAAATATTATGTCCCATTTGTATTGCATATGAAAAAGAATCCCATGATGTTTTACCTTCTTTCTTCATTTTATTTAGGTCGCCTGGTGCATAAATGCAAACATCTTTCATTGTTAATCCTTTTGTAACAGGTGAATCTTCAAACTTTGGAAATATACTATCTGCTAACACACCATCACGCCATGGTCTGGTGTCTGTGGAATACTTTTTATCATCTGCTGATGCAATCATTCTGTAGACCCATTTCTTTCTATCTTCAATTTCAATTGATGTGTATACTTGTCCATTTGCTGTTGCAAGGAATGGTGATGCACAATCAAATGTAATAGTAAAGTTTTCGTTGTGGTATTTTCTTACTGCTCGTTGGATGTCTGTTAATAGTGTTGCCCATTCTAATTTTGATGTACCTAAGAAGTGCATTATATCATGCACACCTTTTTCTAATAACCCATCATGCCGTAATGCAACCAATCTTTTTAAAACTAAATGTATGTCACACATATTTTGTCCACCCATTGCCCAACCATTAAAGTGTGTTTCAGGATATTGTTTAGGATCACAGTAATGTTTCATATGTTCATACCAGTTATCTGCATCTGTATGATTTTCACCTTGTAACACGTTGACAAATTTACAAGCACCTGTTTTATTTTTCATAAAGTATTGATTGTTAATGTCTGTAGCCGCAAGTGCGTCTTCATATTTCTTAATGCCTGTTGCTTTTTGACCTTCGGGTGATCTAGATACCCAAGCAGGAATATCTAGTATCATTCCATAATCCATTAATGCGTCCATCCATTTTAATACTGCTGTACGTTTTTTTGATGCTTTAGGACAATGAGGATCTTTCCAATCACCTTCCCATACACCTTTACCTATTTGGAATCCACCTGAGTCGCCTAATGTCCATGATGTTGACTTATCTCTATTGCGAAACATATCTTCACCTGGGGCATCTTTGTTTAGGTCTAATGCGGCATGACCTGCCGAATACAAACACCATTTATAATTAAATTGTGCTTTTGGGTCTAGGAAGTTTAAACTTTCTACTCCATTTACAAAGTTTTTTGGAATACGTTTATAGTTTACGTATTCTTCAAATCGTTGTTTGCCAATAAATGTTGCATAAAAACCACTGACTGCAGGTAAAAAGACTGCATAATCTTTTTGGGTCTCTGTGAGATTAGTGTTCACTTACTTGCTTTGAGCAGGAAGAATAAACTGATACTCACCGATGCCAGAATCAACTGTAATTTGTAATGCACCTTCATTTGATAAATGTATCTTTAAAGATGATGATTCTGCCAACTTTAATATTTGTAGAACCTGTGCAACCGGCCATGCCCAATTTTTATCTAATGTGCCTGTAACATTTGGTTGGAAAATAAATTCTCCTGCATGAGTTGAATGGTCTCCAAAATAAAACTTCAAATCCGTGCCATCAGTTTTAGCAATAAATGAAGTTTCTTCGCTGTTTGCTTGAACTTGATAACTTAATCTTGTAACAGATGCCATTGTTGGTTCAAATTCTATATCCCAAGTAACACCTCTGAACTTAACAGATTTAAGTTTTTCTTCAATAATTTCAGCATTCATAAACCTGTAGTCATTTTTAAAGTCGCCATTTGCATTTTCGAAGTGTAATCCTGTTGGATATTTTACTCCGTCTTTATCTCTAGTGGTAACTGTAATTTTTGCATTGTCTTTGTATTCAGGTACTTTTAACAATATGTCTAGTTTGTTTAACTGTGGCATACCAAATGTACCATCAATACCAGCAACTGGTTTGTGAAATTTTCCTTTCATAATAACAGATCTGTCATCTGCCATTGATTCGATTGTTGTTTCTTTACTATCTGATACAATCTTAACCAGATTTAGAAAGCCTAATGTATGTGTATGCTTTACTATGTCTAATAATGTGTCTTTCATTGCCTATTCCTTATTATCATCGATGATTCTATTAATAGTAACATTATTTAGATCATAAGTCAAACAAATTAATCTTCTGGAGGCAATATTTTTACTTCTGGATCACGTTTGGTAATAAGATTATAACGCCACCATTCTTGTTTCTTCCAGTCAACATCACCTGGTTTCTTAAATTGTATATAAGAACAGTTTGGAGTATCAGTATGAATTTGTTCAATATCAAAATTGGTACAGTTGAATATAAGTTCTGTAATTGTTTTTTGATCATTGTATGCATAATATCCTTGTTTAATTAATTCTAGATCGTTTTTGTTGTCAGCATTTGCGAAATGTATAAGTCCTCGCCCACCATTTATTAGTTTATTATTCATTTGTGTAAATAATTTTTCTAATTGTGGTACAGTAAAATATGGTAAAAAATCCCAACTAAAAATATATCCAACTTCATCATTTGGTATTATATCTAAATTAGTGTATCCATGATTAGCATCTAACATACAATGGATTAGATGTGCTAAAAACTTTGGTTGATATTTTTTATTAAGTTCTTCCGGAATATGTGGATAAAAATCAACAGTATGAATTTGTTCAAATGCTGATAAATGATCAATCCAGTAACCATTACCTAATCCTAATAGTAAACAAGATAACGTATGAATTTTTGCGTTTTCACATATACCTAATAAATCTTTTTTAAGTTTGGGAGGTACAATTGGTTCTATTTTGTTTTTTCGATCTAACTCAAACCATTCTGCAGTTTTTGAATTTGTTGATTGTATATTAAGTGAGGCTAATAGATTTGGATTTATGTCACGTAACATATTAATTGCTGTGCGTGTTTTAGTAAGCATATTTTCTAATGTTTCTTGATGTTTTTCAACTTCAGTAATATCAATAGAATTTAATTCTTGTAGTATATCATTAAATTTATTTTTTAATTTTTGATTCATTAAAATTCAAACAGAGTTGAAAACGTAGTGTTTTGTTCCGATGCTCCTAAATCATAATCTAGTACACCAATTAAGTTGTTTAGTTTTTTATTAATTATGGCCTCTTCCATACCTTCATTATCAAAAGATAATTCTTTAAACCATTGTGGTATTCTTAATTCATCTATAGGATATGCTATTGATGTATATCCTAATGGATTATTTTTCAATCTACATACAATAACTTTTGAACCATCTGTTATGTCTAACGAGTGTTGGTCTTTGTACATTTTTTTGACTGTATTCCAATTCATACTTGCTCTTACGTGGCCAGGCATATTTGCTTTACCAAGTCGTTGCTCTTTCTTTACATATTCGGTGAGATTGTTTACACGTTTTGGGGTTCCTTTTTCCCAACCTGGACGTTCTCTAAATTCTAATCTAAAATCTTGAATAAATTTTATTATTTCTGCTTCTGTTTTATTTGTTAGTACCATTAATAATATATCACTTAAGAAATCTTGTACAAATTTTGGTGTATCAGATCTTTTTAAGTCTAATCCCATTGCTTTAACTTTTCCATATTCGTCAACGTTAACATTTCTGTTCCAAGTACCTTCAATTTTGTCTTGTCTAGTACCTTCTAAATCATAAATTAAAGTAGCATAACGTTTTTTAGTAATAAACAAACCTTTTGATGCTACTGCTTCTCTGCCGCCACGAATTATTTTACCTTTTGATTCTGGTGAATGGCAAGCCTCATACATAAATCTTGGAAATGACTTGTTTACTTCATCTGCAATTTTATCATATAATTCGATGCATGATTCTTTTGTCCAAGGCATTTTTTTTGCTTCTACTTCTTCTTTAACCATCGGGTATGCAGAAAAATAAACAGAATCAGTATCACCATATATTATTCCCTTACCTCGATGATTATATTCACCAGAAATAATTTCATTTGTTTTTGCCGCCATATGTTTTGTAATAGTTCTACCTGTTAGTGTTATTGATTGTCCTAATCTTAAGTCAAAAAATCTACAACCTGGATTTAATAGAGCACCATATAAACTGTTTAAGTTAATTTTTTTAACTAATTGTCTTTTATCCCAAAATGTTTGTTCAACTTTATTTCCGGCTTGTATAGATTCACGTAATTTATTTTGCATTTGCTTTCGTTCAGAAAACCATTTTTCTAATAATCCTGGAATAACTGCTTCGAATTCATATGTGAATATTGTACCATTTGCAGATAAACCCCATTTAGATTCATTTTCAAATATCATACCATACAGTTCTGCCGCTGTATGTGTACTTTCAGTTCCATTGGTCCATTCAACTACACAATTGAATGCTCTATTTTTTCTTAAAACTTCTGTATACTCAACTGTAGCAAATTCTCCTTCCCATGCTGATGCTGGTGTTTTCTTTTCAAATTGTATTCGTTCATTAATCATTTTAGTTGTAGCATCTTGTTTTATTTGTCCAACAATAGTTTCTGGACCCATGTTCAATGCTCTAATGATTGATGGGTATAGTGAATTAATATCAATTGAGCCAATATAATCATGCAATCCTTTTTGTGGATGAGCAACATAGGCACCAACTGCCGCTGATGTTGAGTGTGGTTCACGATGTGGTCTATTTGGAACTACCATACCACGTCTATGCGTTTCATTTATAATTGCTTGTTCTGTAACTGCAACTGCACCCATTGTAGTTTGTAGCAATACAGTATTTGCGTGAGCCAACTCATTTGATAAATCTATAAATTTTAGTTTGTCATCAAGTTTAGAAATTAGCATTACATCTTGTCTATTATATTCAACAAATGTTTTAAAGTCATTGTTGTATAAGGTATCTAATGTTCCTTCATATAAAGTTTTTCGTTCTCCTAGTTCTTCAAAACTGATTGCATCTAAACTAAATGAATGCCTTTCTTCATATGTGTATTTTCTATATAATTGCATATAGTCTAAATGGACTCGACCAATTAAATCATATGTAGTTTCTTCGTTGCCAAAACGTTCAAATTTTCTTTTGCGTGGTGGTAAACTCCATAAACACATTTTACGAGTGTCATCTTTGCTTAATACTTTTATTGTTCTATTAACAATATATGGTATATCATATCCTTCTGAATTCCAACCACTTAATACATCAACATCTTCTATTACACCAAGGAATGTTTGTAAAAGTTCTGCTTCATTATCAACAATGTATGTGTTATCAAAATCTTTTATATTTTCTGTTGCTTCTTCTTTAGTAAGTGTTTTGGGTGGTATAACAATTGTAACTAACTGTTTAATCCATTGAAGATATAATGTAATTGATGTAATTGGCATAAATGGATCTGATGCTTTTGAAAAACCTTTAGTTGGATCGAAATNAACTTCAATATCAAAAAAAGCAATGTTTAGTTGTGGCGTTTCACGATCAATATAATGGTCTTCTAAACATCTAAAGATTGGATTTATGTCTGCTTCATAAATTTGCTTACCTTTATGTGCGGCTAATTCTTTTTGAAAATCTTTATTTTGCTTGGTTGATATTCTAGATACTGGTGTATTAAAAATTGATCTATGTTTACCTTTAGGATCTTCATAGTAAAATACATATCTTGCTGGATAGTCTGTGTAAATTCTTTTACCATTTACACGTTCTGCAACATAAAGTTGATCACGTTCTCTATTAAAGTATGCGTCTATGTAACTCATATTGCATTAATTATTAATGTTGTTAATGCTATTAAATTCATTACTGTAAACCAACTGCACAAAAATATTACCATTGCTACTTTACGAATTACTGAACTAATTATTCCTAATATAGAACCAACCAAATACATTGGAACAAATATCCATGTTGCTGGATCTAGTACTGTAAATGTTAATACTGCACTACCACCAACTAATAATATAGTTTCAAATGTCTCACACCAAAAAGCCACAGGACTTAAGGTATATGAATCTTTAAAGAACTGTTTAACTGTTGCTATCACTATTGTGTTTTGCCAACTGTTGCTAAAATAGTTTCCAGTTCTTCAAGTTTTGCTTGTTCATCATGCAATCCTGCCTTAAATGCGACACTAATTGCTTTGTTTAGCATTGCTGGTTTAATTTCCAGTTCTTCAGACAATGCTTTAACAGTTTCACGTAACCCAGCATTTAAGTCAGAAACTTCTTGTTTGACTTGCATACCTTCTTCTATTAATCTTTTAAGTTTTGCTGTCGAGTCAGCATCAAACATTCTCGCTGTCATGAGATATCTCCTTTTTGTTATAACAATTTACATTATAACAGATAAATTATTACTTGTCTATTGTATATGAATCGTATTTTGGATTATATGTGGTTTTATCACCAGTTATTGCTTCGTAAATTCTGGCAATTATTTCTGGATATGCTTTAGATTGGTCTGCTATTTGCTTTATGGCCGTTACCAAATAGTCATCCATTTTAGGTCGTTTTAATATTAACTGACTTTCTTTAACATCGTAAAAATGATCAATGTCTGGCCATTTATCTTCTAATATATCAATTTTTTTTCTTAAGTGTTTTAAACCACGTGACCCAGCCGATTGTGGATGTTTTAGTTGTTTGCTGATGTCAGTCATTGATTCTTTTTGAACCAAGTTTTTTTCTTTTATCAATTCTTTAAATCTCATTCAGAGTCTTTACCATCGATAATATTCTGAAGTTTTTCTAATGCGCCATATTTTTCAGGATCTTTAGTAACCAAGTATCCTAAGAATGCTGATGGTTGTAAACCTTGTTCTTGTGCTTTTTCTCTAATTGCTTTGCCTATGTCTAGTAATTTATTTTTACCATCCATGCTAATTTGTTTATCACCTTGTCTACGTTTTTTCTTTGCCCATTTTTTAACTGTTTTCAAATGTGCTGTTCTGGCGCCGGGCGATGATTTGTATCCACGTTTGCCTGCAGGGGCTTTATCACTTGAAGGTCCATATTCATGATCTTTTGGAACATCAACATCGGGATCAACTCCTCGTTTTTCTGCAACTCCTCCACCGGCTTGTTGAATTATTTGTTTAAACTTTTGAAATAGTTGAGGATTAGTCATTAATTTTGTAAGTGCTTGTGCGTATGGAGCCAATGCTTGTTGAAGGTTAAGTGGAAGATCTTTACCTTGTGCCATTTTACTTAATCCTTTTGCAACCATTTGCCCTGAACCAGAACCTCCGCCCATTGGTCCTCTAAGTTGTTGAGCCTTTTGAGCAATTCCTTGTTCAGGATTTTGTTCACCTAAACCTTTTTTAAGTTCTTCTTTTGCCCCTCGATATGAAGGAATTGAAATATTTATATTATGTGTTCCTAATGTAGTATCAGCAAATCTTATTACATATTGTGATTCAGGTCC
>NZDU01000040.1 GCA_002688875.1 Candidatus Pacearchaeota archaeon
ACACTAACTCCCAAAATCATTGTTTGGGCTTCGCCGTGACTCATTTTGAGTACCTCTCGTGGCGGGCACCCTTTCGGGATTAAAAAATATGAAAGAAAAAGAGTATATAAAGGTTATGTTTGGGCTTCTAAACCTTGGAATTTATAGAGGTTAAGGTAGGATTTGATTTCTCCTATGAATTCATAGAGTTCTTCGTGTAATTCAGCTTCATAATCTTCTATTCTGGACTTTATAATGAATTTATTATATGCTTCTTTAAGGAATTTAATGAAAGCATTGCCTTCCCATTTACCTTCGTAATCTAATTCTAACCAAGCTGTAAAGCGCATATCGACATCGCCCTTGTTGGTTTTTTTCTTCATATTGTTAATTTCTATTTCTACACTATCTAAACCTACAATAAGGAATTTAATATCAATGTGGAATTTAATATAATCTGAGATTTTTCTATTGGTTTCCCAACCTATTTCTAAGTGTTTACCGCCTTGAGTGGTTTGTTCCATATATTGTTTTTCTTGGAAATCGTAGTTATGTTGAGAGAACCAACGAAACATGGTTTTATACAAGTCCCCCATATCAAAGATGGAAACTTGACGTACTTTAATATTATTGGCTACAAAGTCTTTTTCACTCATATGATTTTAGAATATATTTTTCTTAATAAAATTATCTATTTTAGAATAAGGAAAATTGGTTTAATTTGGATTTTATTAAAGCATGTAGGCCGTAGGTGTCTTCCCAACACTTTCCAGCATAGTTAAGAAAATATTGTTTTTTTAAATAATAAATGTGCATTTTCCTTAAAAATTTAAAGATAGGGTTGGTTTCCCAATGATTTTGCCAATCCATCTCCATTTCTGAATCTACTACAATTTCAATCCAACCCTTAAGAAGAGAAGGGTCTTTTTCAATAGGATTCATACTATGAGCCCAAATTTCTATTTCTATATTGAATTTTATAAAATCATTTACTTTTCTTTCAAATTCCCAACCTATAGTAAATTCTTTACCATGGGATTTTGATTTTTCCACATAACCTTTTTCATTAAAGAAATATTTATTTTCTTGAGCCCAAGTGTATAAGGATTTATGGAGTTCTTTGAAATTAACGGGGGAGTCTTGTCTTATAATTAAACTGCCTTCTTCTGTGATGGGCCATTTTTCGGACATATATAATAAAGTAAATATTTGAGTTAATATAATTTTCTCTTTAGAGGGAAAAGAAATGTTTATATAGGAGTTAAAATTAAGAATAAATATGAACAAAAGAGGTATTAGTCCATTAATTGCTTCTGTATTGTTAATCGCTTTTGCGGTTACTTTATTCTTGATTATTAGTACTTGGACTAGGACTAGTATTTTAGAACCTGGACTTGAAAAAGGTGGGGAAAAATATGCGGTTGGTTTAGATTGTTTGAGTACAAGTGTTAAAATTGAGAGTGCATGTGTGGATGATAGAGATAGTGTGACTTCTTTGAAATTAAATGTAGATAATAAAGGTTCCACCAATATTGAAAGCTTGAGTATTAGAGTTGTAGGTGAGGAAGGGAATTTGGCTACTATTCCTTATGGGCCAGCTTTAGCTTCAATTGCACCTCCTGGAAGAATTATTAGTTTTGGAGATAGGCAAACATTAGGAGATCAAGGACCTATAGCGGATTTAGATAGGATTGAAGTATTCCCTTATATAAAAGGCGGGATTTGTCAGGATAATTTAGTTAGTATTGGACTTTCTAGATTGGAAGATGATTGTCCTGAGGATTCTCCATAAATAATTTTTAGAAAAGTTTAAAAAGAGTCTATTTCAATTTCTAATTATAATTGGGGTTAAAAATGATTCAAGACAGACTAATGGCTTATGACCTTGATGGATTATTAAGATGTAGATGTGCTAGAGAGATCCAATCAAAAACAGCAATGGGAAATTTTAGAGAAACCAGAGAAGGATTAGTAATAGACTCAGAAACAGATCCTCTTATATTTGAGGGTTGGGAACCAGAAGCTTATTCAGAAGGTCAAGCTCCTGAACCAACTGAAGAAGGAGATTCAAACTATGACTTATGATTTAGAAGAAGTTTATGGACATTTAATTAAGGAACTTGGAAGTGCTTATAGTGGAGCTTTAAGAGTTAGGCGTAATGTTTTGTCTGATGATTCTTATTCTGAAGAAGAAGTTAGCGGTTTAGGTTTTGTAGTAGGAGCGAATGGGACAGTAAAAGAGATTGCGATTTTGACTCCATCTGGATTACTTCAAGATATGAGTGAAGGTACTGGAATTCCTTTACCAAGAGATTTAGTATCTAGAATTGCTAAATTTATTCCGGAAGTGGAAATTATAGGCGGTAGATCATTGGGAGTGGTTGCAGATGACTGATCAAAATGTACAACCCATATTTATTTTACCAGAGGATACTAAAAGAACTAGTGGGAAAGATGCTCAAAGAAATAATATAGCGGCGGCTAAAGCTGTGGCGGAAACTGTTAGGACAACATTAGGTCCAAAAGGAATGGATAAAATGTTAGTGGATTCTATGAATGAAACTGTGGTTACTAATGATGGTGTGACTATTTTGGATGAAATGTCCATAGAACATCCAACTGCAAAAATGATTGTTGAGGTTGCAAAAACTCAAGAAGATGAAGTTGGAGATGGAACTACTACTGCTGTTATTTTGGCGGGTGAATTATTAAAAAATGCCGAAGATTTATTGGATAAAAATATCCATCCTACTATTGTGACTAAGGGTTATAAATTAGCAGCTGATAAAACTCAAGATTTATTAGAGAAATTAGGAGAGGATGTGGATGTTAAAGATGAAGATTTGTTAAAGAAAATTGGAATGACTGCTATGACTGGAAAAGGTGCGGAGACTGCTAAAGAATTATTAAGTGGGTTGTGTGTGAAGGCTGTTAAGAAAATTGTGGATAAAGGGAATAATGTGGATTTAGATGATATTAAAATTGAGAAAAAAGTAGGAGAAGGTATTGAGAATTCTGAATTGATTGAAGGTATTGTTTTAGATAAAGAAAAAGTACATGTGGGAATGCCTTCTAAAATTGAAAAAGCTAAAGTGGCTTTATTGGATGTAGCTTTAGAAATTAAAAGTACAGAGATGGATGCTAAAATAAGCATTGATGATCCAAATAAATTACAAGGGTTTTTAGATCAAGAAGAAAATATGTTGAAAGATATGGTGAGTAAAGTAATTGAGAGTGGAGCCAATGTTGTGGTATGTCAAAAAGGTATTGATGATGTGGCTCAATATCTATTAAGTGAAAATGGTGTTTATGCTGTTAGAAGAGTTAAAGAAAGTGATATGGGAAGATTAGCTAAGGCTACTGGTGGTAAGGTTGTAAGTAATTTAAATGCTTTAGATAAAGATAAATTGGGTAAGGCTGGAAAAGTGGAAAAAATTAAAGTTGGAGATGATGAAATGACTTATGTGAGTGGATGTGAGAATCCAAAAGCTGTTACCCTACTTGTTAAAGGTGGAACGCAACATGTAGTAGATGAAGTGGAAAGAGCAATCACTGATGCCTTAGGTGATGTGGTTGCGAGTTTAAAAACAGGTAAGGTTGTGGGTGGTGCAGGTGCGATTGAAATGGAATTAAGTAAAGGTCTAAGGGAATATGCTAATAGTTTAAGTGGAAGAGAACAATTAGCAGTACTTGCTTTTGCTGAGGCTATTGAAGTTGTTCCAAGGACATTAGCTGAAAATGCCGGACTAGATCCTATTGATATGTTAACCGAATTAAAAGCCAGTCATGATTCTGGTAAAAAATGGGCTGGAATTGATGTGTTTAAGAGAGGGGTTCAAGATGCTTGGGAAAATGGTGTTATTGAACCACTTAAAATTAAAACCCAAGCTGTTAAATCTGCTTCTGAAGTTGCAGAGTTAATATTAAGAATTGATGATGTAATTGCTGGAAGTACAAGTAAAGAACCAGCTATGCCGCCTGGTGGTATGGGTGGAATGCCTCCGGGGATGGGTGGGATGATGTAGTTAATCTAAGAATTTATTAATTTGTTTTCTAGCTTTTTCTCTTTTTTGTCTGTGTTTTTTTAGGAAAGTATTTATTTTGTTGATTAAAATTTCTTTTAATTCTCCTGTAAGTAAAGAACCAGATTTATAATCTGTTTCTATTTTATTTAATTTTTTATCATTAGGTTCAAATAAATATTTTAACCATTGGAAACTAACATCAATATCTGGATTTCCACCTTTTTCTTTATGTTCTTTTAAGGAAGTTTGACCGCCAGAGAAAGCGTATTTTTTTATTTTTCTTTCAACTTCTTTTTCAGTATCACTTGTATAGATTGCAGATATTTCACTACTCGAAGACATTTTCCCTTGAATTCCTTGTAGTGGTGGAAGGAAAGAACATTGGATTGAACCTGGTTTGTAATGACCTAATTTTGGAAGTATGTCTCTGGTTAGTCTAAAGTGAGGGTCTTGATCTATTGCATGAGGGATTAAGCAAGGTATTTTTTTATTTTTGAGGATGGAAGGAAGAAATGCAGGAACTGCTTGCATTGAAGTATAAAATATGGATCCTATATTTGATTTATCATTTAAACCGAATGAAGATTTAACCATGGAAAAGGTAATCTTTTTTGCAACCCTACATGCTTCTTTGTACATTAAGTTTGCGTGTTTTGTATCTATTAAGAATTTAGTTTTCTTTGGATCAAAACCCGTGGCAATTACATCTAACATATTATCTTGTAAATACTTTTGTCCTTCTTCAAAAGATAGCTTTTGTTTAAATAGAAACTTTTCTTCATCTGGAAATTGGAATAATAATTCTACATTGAACTTGTCTTGCAACCATTTTGTAAATATCCAGGGTTGTAGGTGACCTATGTGAATTTTTCCTGAAGGCGCTCTTCCAGTGTATAGAAAAAATTTGTTTTCTTTTTCATATTCATCCAATATCCAATTTAAGTCACGATGTGCAAAAAATATTTTTCTTCTTAACATAAAATGTAATTCTTTAGTATGCTTTTTTATTCTCTCTAATAACTTATTATCTATTTTAGAAACTCCGAATCCTTTTATTAATTTATTATAGTCAATATTTCCAGAGACTTCCCAAGGTGTGACTTTCATTACTAAAGTAAATTAATTAGAAGTATAAAAAACTTTTTGAAAAATTACCTTTTTAGATATCTTTTAATGTTATATCTCTTGCTACTTAAGTGATAGATAGCAGCTATGGCTATTATGAAAACGGCTATATGACCCAATAAAATATAAATTTGGGGCAGGACATCTTGTAAAGTAACTTCAAAGATTAATAATTTTCTTAGAATGGTGTCGGAAACTACAAACATATTATAATTCACTACTTGTTTAATAGATGCGGTGAGGGATTCTAAAGGTATGATAGTATTGGAGAAGAATAATAAGATAGTACCTAGGGAAATAGCGCCTACAGTGGCAGTTTCTTCTGAACTAAATAAGTACCCTATGATCATACCTAATAAAATGAAAGCAGAGGTTATAATTAAAATAGCAGCAGTCACATTCATTAAAGTGCTAATTAGATCTGGTTGGATTGCTAGCATGACTGCGAAGACAATAGCTAATTGTAAAATAATTATGAGAATGTTTGTTAGATAAGTGGAAGCTATGAATAAGAAGGCTTTGTTTGGACTGATATAATTTCTAAAGTAAGCAGGAGAGATCTTTTCTCTGATAACAGTTACACTAGAAAGTAGAAGGGAGACGAACATGACTACCATCATAATTAAGGTAGGGAAGAGATAATTAATATGGGTTCTTTCAGTTGTGACGGGTTGAGTTACTGTCTTGATTGGAGAAATTAAAGTTTCAACATCTTTAACTTTGATAGCATCGATATCAGAAATGATTTTATTAGAAGCCCTATCTAATTCCATTAATTGGGAAGATTCAGTTATGGCTATTTCTTTTAAGTTGGGTATGGCTGAGGAAATTATGTTTACTGCTTTTAATTGGAGAGTTAGTACGTTAATTAAGTCTTCTAGTTCTGTAATAGTTCGAGTATCATTGGTCTGGGATTTCAAGGCTGCGGTTTTATTATTTAGTTCATTTTCTAAATCTGCACTTAAGTCTATACCTGTTAATTCTGTTTCGATAGTGGTTATACCAGAGGTGAAGGCTTCATTAGTGGTCTTTAGGGAGGATAAAACAGATTTTTTAGATTGTAAGGAGGAAGAAGCTTCTTCTAGTTGGGCTACTACTATAGATGTTAGAGATTCAGAAAGTTCTTTTGAGGTTTCTCCAACTTTATCTAAGATGGCACCCTTTATAGCAAAGACTAAATTAATCCTGGATTGATCAACATAGACTTGGATTACATTTCCTTCAGAAACAGATAAATCAGGTGGGAAAATGGTACAGAGATGATAGGTTCCAGTTTTGACTCCTTTTATACATTCTTCCTCTGAAGAAGATCTGAAAATTCTATATTCATCTTCTTCTAACTTGTCTACAATAGAATTGGACAAATCATTGTAGCTAGAAGAATAAGAACCGACTTTAATATCCGAGAAAGTGGAAGTGTTAAAGGCAGTACCCACTAGAAGTATTAATAATAAAGGTCCAAATAGTATAATCAAGGCTGAACTTTTAGATCTTATTAATATCTTAAAGTTCTTCCTAATGACCCCTAGGAGTTTCACCACTTTTTTTCACCAAACTTACAAAAACTTCACTTAAGGAAGGTTTTCTTACATCTACTTGTACTATTTTATCTTTTTGTTTTTTGATTCCATGGATTAATTTTTGCAATGTATTTTCTGCATCCGTTGTTCTAATCATTAATCGGTTTCCGAATCTTTCTATTTTTTTTATCTTACTGGATTTTAAACACTTCATAAGCTGAGTGTAATTTTTCTTTAAGGTAATTAAATGAATTTCATCTTCTCGAGAGAATTGTTTTCTTAATTGCTCTGGAGTACCCCTTCTTAGAATTTTACCATTGTGTAAAATAGCAATTTCATCGCATAATTGTTCTGCTTCATGTAATAAATGAGAAGTTATAATGACAGTTGTGTCATCTTGGTTAATTTTTTTTATTAAAGATAAAATATCTTTTCTTAAAATAGGATCTAGATCTTCAGTAGGTTCGTCTAAGATTAAAATTCGGGGATTATGAATTAGAGCACAGGCAATATCTAAGCGTCTTTGCATTCCACCAGATAAATTTTCAGCTAACTCATCTGCAGAATCTTCTAAATGGACGAATTTAATTACTTTATTTATATTGGATCTTAAAGTAGCTCTAGGAACGTTAGATAAAGTGCCAAAATATTCTAGATTTTCTTTTACAGATAATTTTGGATAAACACAATTATCTTGGGTTGCGAAGCCAACTATTTGTCTTATGAATTTTAGATTCTTTTTTAGTTCTCGTGTTTCATAATCTATTTCTCCAGAATCAGAATCCCAAAAGCCAATTAAAGTTTTTAGTAAAGTGGTTTTACCACAGCCAGAAGCCCCAATAATTCCAAATATTTTTTTAGATGGAACTTCAAAGTTAACATTTTTTAAAACCTGATGATTTCCAAAACTTTTAGAAAGATTTTTTACCTCTATTTGATTGGCCATATTAATGTAAAATGTTTATTTATTTTTAAAACTATCGCTGGCTTTTTATATAACTACTTATTATTGGGGTTAATGAAGCATACATGGAAAATAACTGGTATATTGGTTGTGTTATTCTTATTTACCCAGGTTATTGGTTTGACGGTTATAAATAATTATATTGATGTTGAACAAATAGTTAAACAAGAAACTGTTATAGAAGATGGTAAGGAAGTTATTAAAGAAGTAATTGTGGAGGAACAAGTTTTTGAGGAATTACCTTATGGGATTGAAAGGCCGGAATTAAAAGAGAAGACGAGTTATTTATCTATATTATTGGCCATTATTATTGCGACTTCTCTAGCTTTGATTTTATTAAAATTCCAGGCAATGAGATTATGGAAGTTGTGGTTTTTTTTAAGTGTGTTTTTTACTTTGATGATTGCATTTAATGCTTTTATTCCGCAATTATGGGCTTTAGTATTGGCTTTAGTATTTGCAGGTTTGAAGACATTTAGAAATAGTGTGATAATTCATAATTTTTCTGAGCTATTTATATATGGGGGTTTGGCTGTGATATTTGTGCCTGTTATAAATGTTTTAGCCATAGTTGTGATTTTGTTAATAATTAGTATTTATGATTATATAGCTGTGTGGAAAACCAAACATATGATTAAAATGGCTAAATTTCAGGCTAAATTAAAATTATTTGCGGGTTTGATGATTCCTTATGGTAGGAAATCAGCTATATTGGGAGGAGGGGATTTAGGATTTCCTTTATTATTTTCTGGTGTAATCTTTAAGAGTTATGGATGGGGTGCTTTGATTACAGTCTTGACTAGTACTTTGGCTTTGGGTTATTTATTGGTTAAAAGTGAGAAAGGAAAATATTATCCAGCTATGCCTTTTTTGACAGTGGGGATATTAATTGGGTTTATAGTTGTCAAGTTAGTGCTCTAGCTACAGTAAGAATTATTAATAAAACTATAAAAAAATAGTTAACTTATTCATTGTTGAATTCTATGTTATTACAAGTACAAACTAACCCTGTTGGCATACCATTACTAGTATATACTGCTCCGCATTTTTTACATGTGAATGTCATTGTAATTAAGTTTTGAAATTGAGGGTATTTAAACTTATTCATTTAAAAGTAGTAGAAATGAAAAATTAGAAAAGTTTAAAAGGCGATTTTTTTTTGGGTAAATAATGGCAGATGAATTAACTGAAAAAATTTTAGGATTAATGAAGAAACAGAAACATATCAGAAATGTTGGAGTGGCTGCTCATATTGATCATGGTAAAACGACTTTTTCTGATAACCTCTTAGCTGGGGCAGGTATGATTTCCGAGGAATTAGCTGGAGAGCAACTAGTTTTGGACTTTCATGAGGATGAACAGGAAAGAGGAATTACAATTGATTCAGCTAATGTGAATATGGTTCATAATGTAGACGGTGAAGATTTTTTAATTAACTTAATTGATACCCCTGGGCACGTAGATTTTGGGGGTGATGTGACTAGAGCAATGAGAGCGGTGGATGGAGCTATTGTTTTAGTGGATGCTGTTGAAGGTATAATGCCTCAAACAGAGACTGTGTTTAGACAAGCTTTGAAAGAAAGAGTAAAACCAGTTTTGTTTATTAATAAAGTAGATAGATTGATTAAAGAATTAAAATTAAATCCCGAACAAATGCAGGAGAAATTTGTGGCTGTTATTGATTCTGTAAATAAATTAATTGCAGATTTGGCTCCTGATGAATTTAAAGGAAAATGGCAAGTTTCTGTTCAAGATGGAAGTGTGGCTTTTGGTTCTGCTATTCACAATTGGGCCTTGTCCTTCCCGTTTATGCAAAAGAATAATGCTACTTTCAAAGATATGGTGGACGCTTATAATGAAAGTGATAATCCTAAAGAGTTAGCTAAAAAAGCCCCATTACATAAAGTGGTTTTGGATATGGTTATTAAACACCATCCTGATCCTGTTGAATCTCAGGAATATAGAATTCCAAGGATTTGGCATGGAGATCCGGAATCTGAAATGGGAAAAGATCTATTGAAATGTAATACTAAAGGAGATTTAGCTTTTGTTGTTATTAAAATTGTGGTGGATAAACATGCAGGTGAAATAGCTGCGGGAAGATTATTTTCAGGAACTGTTAAACAAGGACAGGATATTTATTTGAATGGAGCTAAGAAAACTGTGAGAGTGCAGCAAGTAAATATCTATAAAGGAGCTATAAGAATTCAAGTAGACGAAGCTGTGGCTGGAAATATTGTGGGTATTGTAGGTCTTAAAGATACTTTTGCTGGAGAAACTATTTCAAGTAAAGAGATGGAACCGTTTGAAGCTATTAAACATATTTTTGAACCTGTTGTAACTAAAGCTATTGAAGCTAAAAAACCTTCGGACTTACCTAAATTAATCGGGGTTTTAAGACAAGTGAATAAAGAAGATCCCACTGTTAATATTGAAATCAATGAAGAGACTGGAGAACATTTAATGCATGGGATGGGTGAATTGCATTTAGAAGTTATTGAAAATAGAATTAAATCAGAAAAGGGTGTAGAGATTACTACTTCTGAACCTTTGGTTGTGTATAGAGAAACTGTGGGAAAGAAGGGGAACGAGGCAGAGGGTAAGAGTCCAAACAAACATAATAAATTTGACATTACGGTTGAACCCTTACCAGATAATATTTATGAAGCTATTAAAAATGGAGATTTGCCAGAAGGTAGGTTAAAGAAAAAAGATCAAGCTGTTTGGGATAAATTTATTGAATTGGGAATTGATGCTAAAGAAGCTAGACAAGTATTTGAAATCTATAATGGGAATATGTTAATTGATAATTCTAGAGGTATTGTACAAATCGGGGAAGTTATTGATTTAATTGGGGATGGTTTTGAACAAGTTATGGTGGGTGGTCCTTTAGCTAGAGAACCATGTGATAAGGTCTTAGTGAGAATTGCAGATATGAAATTGCATGAGGATGCTATCCATAGAGGTCCGGCGCAAGTATTGCCAGCTATTAGAGATGCGATTAGAGAAAGTATGGCTAGTGCAGAGGCAATCATATTTGAACCTTTACAAACATTACAAATTGATGCACCTGAAGAATATTTGGGGGAATTAAGCAAATTAATTCAGAATAAAAGAGGACAATTATTAGATGTAGAGACTGAAGGTGGAATGATTAGTGTGAAATCTAAATTGCCAGTTGCGGAGATGTTTGGATTTACATCAGATTTAAGATCAGCTACGGGTGGAAGGGGAAGTCATTTCTTAGTAGATCAAGGATTTGAGAAATTACCTAGGGACTTACAAGATAAAGTTATTAAACAAATTAGGACTAGAAAGGGTTTGAAACTGGAATAGAACCTTCTTTGGAAAAGAAGCTTCACCAAGAAAGAAAAGTTTCATCAAAAATTGTTACTACCCCCCTATAATAACCGAAATCTTTATAAACACATAATTTACCAAACTGTTAAGTTAAAGGAGGAAATACACGAAAAATGGCGAAAGAAAAACCACATATAAATTTAGTATTTATTGGTCATGTAGATCATGGTAAAAGTACATTAGTAGGAAGACTATTATTTGATTCTGGTAATATTCCCGAAGCGGAAATGAGAAAATTAAAAGATAAAGCTCAAGAATTAGGAAAAGCAGGTTTTGAATTTGCTTTTGTAATGGATAATCTAAAAGAAGAAAGAGAAAGAGGAGTTACAATTGATTTATCACATCAAAAATTTGTAAGTGATAAATATGAGTTTACAATAATTGATGCTCCTGGACACAAGGACTTTATTAAAAATATGATAACTGGGACAAGTCAAGCAGATGCTGCTATTTTAGTTGTAGCTGCTACAGATGGTGTAATGGAGCAAACTAAAGAACATCTATTTTTATGTAAAACATTAGGTGTTAAACAATTAATAGTAGCTATCAATAAGATGGATGCTGTTAAATACGATCAAGCTAAATTTGATGCAACTAAAAAAGCTATGGGAGAATTAATGACTAAAATTGGTTTCAATCCTGAAGAAATTCCATTTTTAGCAACTTCTGGATGGGAAGGCGATAATGTTGCTAAGAAATCCGAAAATATGAGTTGGTATGAAGGTAAAACTCTATTAGAACAAATGAATGAGTTAACAGAACCTGAAAAACCAACTGAATTACCTTTAAGACTTCCCTTACAAGATGTTTATAACATCACCGGGATTGGTGTAGTACCGGTTGGAAGAATTGAAACCGGTGTTATGAAAGTAGGCGATAAGGTTATTGTTGTACCTGGAAGAGAAGGTAAAGGTGTAGAAGGGGAAGTTAAAACTATTGAAATGCATCACGAGCAAGTAAATGAAGCTGAACCTGGAGATAATATTGGATTTAATGTAAGGGGTATTGGTAAAAAAGATATTGCAAGAGGAGATGTTTTAGGTCATGTAGACAACCCTCCAACTGTAGTTAAAGAATTTACAGCTCAAATTGTGGTGTTGAATCATCCAACTGTATTGACTGCTGGATATACTCCGGTATTCCATATACATACAGCACAAGTAGCATGTAACTTTGCAGAATTAATTGAACAAATTGATCCTGCAAGTGGCGAAGTCAAAAAAGAAAAGCCAGATATGTTAAAGAATGGAGATGCTGGAAAAGTTAAAATCGTTCCAACTAAACCGGTTGTAATTGAGAAAAAGGCGGATATTCCACATATGGCAAGCTTTGCTGTTAGGGATGCAGGTAATACTGTTGCTGCAGGTGTATGTATTGATTTGGTAAAGAAAGAATAGAAACTTTCTTAAGAAGAAATATTCACGAAAGAAAAAAAATTACTTTTTTATTTTAATTTTTTCTTCAAAACTAAACTTTTATAAACCCCTAATTTTCTTTTTAAAATATGCCAAAAGCAAGAATAAGTTTAGCAAGTGCAGATATTGATCAATTAAATGAGATATGCGGAGCTATCAACGATATAGCTGGAAAAACCAAAGTAAAAATCGCGGGTCCTATTACCTTGCCTACGAAGAAATTAAAATTAACTACTAGAAAAAGCCCGGATGGAGAAGGTAAAGCTTCTTGGGAAAGATATGAAATGAGAGTGCATAAGAGGCTTATTGATTTAGGTGTGGATGAAAGGGCTTTGAGGCTGGTTATGAGAGTGCCTATTCCTGAAAGTGTGAATGTTGAGATTGAGATGCTTGACTAGCTCGTATTGCACAATATAGTAAACTTTATATATTTTTAGTCCTTGTTGTTTGTATGGATATATCCGAGAAAAATAGGAATAATATTATATCTAGATGGAATAAAATACACGAAGTAGATAAAGAGTATATTCGAAAAAATAGTAATAAATTTCTTCATTTGAAATCCAGAATTTGCGGTTTTATTGCTGGAGATGGAAATATCCTGGTTGATAATGGCTCTACTTGTAGACATAATACGGTAAGATTCTTTCCGGATAATCTTTCTTTAGTTAAATCTTATGGAGAAGCAATTTTGAAAGTGTATAATAAAATACCCAAGATTGTCGAGAAGGAAAATTATTTTTACATGACTTTAGACTCCAAACCCGTAGTTTTGGATTTGTTAAGTTATTGTGAGTTTGGGAAGATGGAATGGACTATTCCTGATTTTGTTTACGAATCTGAAGAGAATAAGATAGAATGGTTAAAGTCTTTTTTTGATTGTGAAGCCTATGTAAATGGTAAGTCTATTGTTGTTAAATCTGTAAATGGGAAAGGTTTGTTGAAAGTTAAGGAATTAGTTGAAAGTTTTGGAATTGAGACTAAGATATACTCCTATAATCCTAAGAATAAAAAATGGAACATAAATTATATGTTGTACATTCTAAGAAAAGAAAGTAGGAGGAAATATCGAGATTTAATTGGTTTTAATCATTCCACAAAGCTTAAAAAACTCAATATCGTTTTACAATCTTAAGCCGGGATCGCATAACCTGGTATTGCACAAACTTTTTGGGTTATAATCTGAAAAAGTGTAGGCCTGGAATCTTGCTTGAATAAAGTGGGATCAAGGAATACCAGCGAGCTTGACCCTCTGGGTGTCTGGGTTCAAATCCCAGTCCCGGCGAATGATACTTTTGTGATGTATCCGAATTCTTTAAGATGTTTGGATTACTTAGAAGTAGCTGGAGGTGAAGATTCTTGAAGATCGATCCACACAAGCATAAAGAGAAATACCAAAACTGGAAGAAGAAAGGTGTTGTTGAAGGAGTTTCAAAATTCAACTCAGACATTTTGATAGAGTATTTGACTGATATGGAGAATGGGTTGAATGTAACCAGGAGAGGGGTAATTGGGTATGCTCGCTTGAACAATCTCAGACAGAGAATGAGATTTATCGCAAGGCATTTGGAGGAGCTTTATGGCAAGGGCAGGATAATTGATGTTATAGAAAAAGAAATTGTCGCCTTCTTTAAGGCGATGAGAGATGGGAAAATCCTAACCAGGGAAGGGAAGAACTACACTTCAATTCCTGATTATGTGAATGTGTTCAAGGCCTTCTGGCATTGGTATCAGCGAGTTGAGAATGAAAAAGGAAATTTGGTGAAGGACATCACCAGATACATTGACACGAGTCCGGTGAAGGAGTCTGAGTTCGTTTATTTCACCATTGAAGACGTCAAAAAGATAGCTGAACGAGCGAAGTATGAATACAGAGTGTTGATGTGGTTTTTGTTTGACTCTGGGATTAGAGCGCCTACGGAACTGATGAATGTTAAGGTGTCTGATCTGGCCCTATTGGAAGGCTCAGATATCTATCAATTGAACATCAGAGATGAAATCAGTAAGACTTTTGGGAGGAAAATAAAACTGATGCTCTGTTCCCATCTGCTGAGGGATTACATCCAGGATAAAGGACTTGGGGATGAGGATTATTTGTTTCCCATTGTTCCAAGAGTAGTGAGTCAATACCTCAAGAGATTGGTTGTGAGAACTTTGGGAGATAAAAAAACCAAGGGTGGGCAATTCTTGAGAGAGATATCAATGTATGACTTCAGACATTCTTCAGCTTGTTACTGGTTGCTGAGATATAAGAGTGAGTCTGGATTGAAATACAGGTTTGGCTGGAAAAAAGAGGCTATGGTTCATTACTACACCAAATTACTTGGAATGAGGGATACTATTGCTGAAGATGATTTGATGATTGATAGTGAGGCAAAGACAAAATTAGAAAAGGAATTGGGACAGGAGAGGAAGAATAAGAGCTTGTTGGAAGAAGAGCTTCAATCTCAGAGGGAGGAAATGACTGCAATCAAAGAACAGCTTGAGCGAAATAAGGCAGGGAATTTATTCATCTTGAAACTGTTGAAAAGTCTCCAGAAAAGAAAGAAAATTCAGGATGTGATAGAGGTTATCAAAGAGGAAGATTTGGTTGAGGAATTGGAGATGATCGGATAGTAGGGAGCCTTGGGGTTGGATTTCTTGTCTCGAAAGATTCTAAATCTGCTTGACATTGGGTAAATTTGGGTACATGTTAACAGGTGAGTCGGAAAGTGGACCCCATTGTCAAGACCAATTTGAGGCGAATTTAAGGTGGATTGCGTTTTTGTGCTCAATAGGCATCTCCTTTTTGAGGTAGAGGTCAGCGGGAACCCGATCATTGAGTCCCTGATGAGGGCGTTCGTCATTATAGAAGCCGAAGTATTCGGTCAGCCCCAGGTAGAGCTGGGGGACCCTGTCGTAGGACTTGAGGTAGAGTTCTTCGTATTTGACCGAGCGCCACAAGCGTTCGATGAACACGTTGTCCAGTGCTCTGCCCCGTCCGTCCATGCTGATGCGAATGCCTTCTTCCTCCAGCCTTTTTGTGAATCGGGGGGAAGTGAACTGAGACCCCTGGTCGGAGTTGAAGATCTCGGGTGTGCCGCGGGTGAGGGCTTCACCCAGAGCCTCCAGACAGAAATCCACCTCCAGGGTGTTGGACAACCGCCAGGACAGCACATACCGACTATACCAATCCATCACGGCGACCAAATACATAAAGCCTTGTCGCATCGGGACATAGGTAATATCTGTGCTCCAGACCTGGTTAGGCCGGTCGATGGACAGGCCCCGTAGCAGGTAAGGATAGATGCGGTGTTGGGGATGGGACCGACTGGTGTTGGGACGCGGATAGATCGCTTCCAACCCCATCTTGTGCATCAACCGTTGCACGCGTTTGCGGTTGATATCGTATCCCAGATTTCTCAACCACGTCGTCATTCGTCTGGACCCATAGAAGGGTCGCTTTGTATATTGCCCATCGAGAAGACGCATCAAGAACAGGTTCTCCGAGGTTTCGCCTGCTGGCTGGTAGTAGAAACTGGACCGAGAAAGGCCAAGTAACTGGCATTGTCTGCGCAAGCTGAGGTCCGGATCCCCCGGATCGATCAGCCTGCGCCTTTCCTCAACTTTATCCGGCAGCTTTTTTTTTCACAAAGTCCAGTTCGACCTTCAACCGACCAATTTGTTCGTAGAGTCGCGCTTTGAGTGCCTCATCATTTTGATGATCTTTGGCGCGGGAACTGGAGAAGAGGTCCACTGCCCCAACCTGGAGCTGCTTTTTCCACTGGCTGATCTGGTTGGGGTGAACCTCATACTCGGCTGCCAACTCATTGATGGTTTTCAAACCCTTTAATGCTTCTATGGCGACACGGGATTTGAATTGGGCACTTCGGTGATTTCGCTTCATGAATCCACTCCTTATTACTACTTAGTATCTAACTTAATGAGTGGTCCAGTTTCTGGGGTCCAATATATCGCTGCTTACTTATCTGCTTCCTACCGGGAGGAAGTTGCCTATAGATTTACCATTCATTAGTCCCAGACATCTCTTTTGAAGATATGTGCCTGGGATGTTTTTTTATTCGATAAAGGCAAACCTGCTGAAAAGCTGGGACGCAAAGGAGCGGGTCCTCGTCTGACCGACCACCGGGTGTGTGGGAGATGCGGGATGGAGAGGCCGGCCAGCTCCAAGACAGCCGCACTGCCGAAGATAATGGTGGTGCGGTTTTTCTTACTTGTACAGAACAATCGTTCGATCAGAATTTTTCAGGATCTATTCCTAAATCTTCACCGCTGTATTTTATTTTTCTCTTGACCTCGTTGAATTCTCGAGCCGTTGCATCATTACCCCTTTTTAGATCTCCGTAGGTTATAACACGCTTGTCATTAGGCTTTAAAATGAATTCCTTGTATGCTATCAGTCTATAATCTGGAACAATCTCTTTACAAGCAAATCTGTAATTTATCGTTCTGTCTTCCTCAAAGGTTTCTATTTCTCCTGGCTCTATGCCCAGAACTGATGATTTGAATTTAGCTTTTGCAGGTACAACAATCTTATTGTAGCCAACATTTCTCATATCCTCAATTTCATATTGCATTCTAATTACAGTATCCCACTTGTCTCTATAGATATTCGAAAAGAAACAACCATCAACGCCGCAGATCATATTTCTGAATTCTAAAGAACATCGTATTTGAGTAGATGGATCTTTGGTTACAATAACACGGGTTGAAGGGTAAATCACCGTGGCTTGTGAAGACTTATCATTGAGCGGCATTATCTTGTTCGTTCCAAAAGGGTGGTCCATACAGAAATCATCCTCACAGTTATCCCCAGCGTCCCAAATCCCTTCCTTATTAAAATGACCAATGCGATTATAAAGGAAGTAAATCCGTTTTTTCGCCTCCTCAGGAGTCATAAATACTAAATCTGGACAATCGGTTGTATCAAAGCAAAATGTAGTATCAACACTGTACCACAATCCATCAATATGATACATAGTAACGATGTGATTTATGCTTACCAGTCTCGGAATAGAAGGAATTTCTGCAGCTCTCAACATAGCAGATGTAATAGTTGCAGCATCTAAACACACTCCTTCGTCACTATCAAAGATTACAGAAAAATCCTTGTCCTTATTGGCAGGAGATCTACAATCCTCATATAACTCAGGGCACTGATAATTCTTCGACCTAAACACCCAATTAGCAATAGCTTTGACCTTTTCAAAGTCGCTATCTTTCCCTTCAGTTAATTCCTCAACTTTCTTTACAAGAGGAGGATAGTTCTGCCAGTCATCCCACACTCTTTCAACACCAGGCAATCTATTGCCTAAGTAATCATCAAGATCATCTGACGCTACCAAGTTCATTAGTATTGGTTTACAAACACGTTGCTTTGTTAAGGGAGAAATTTCATCGTCAAGGATGAATCCTTTTGGACATATGCCCTCTTCTAAAGCCCCGCATTCTGCTCCATAATAACTATCAGCAAATAGAAAAAAATCTTTGATTTCTACTTCATTATCATTGTCCAGATCAAATTCACTGTTTAAAATACCTTGGTTTTGAAATGCTATAAATGCCTTAGAGAAAAGTAAAAAATCATCTAAATTCACTTTGCAGTCATTATTGAAATCTGCTTGAAGGGCCGAAGTATCTTGACTAAAGACTATTAACACTAGCATTAAGAGAAATTTCTGTCTCATTCAATCTTTGAGAAGTGAACGTAATATTTAAATATTTAGATTACAATTGAGAAAAGAGTGATTTTAAATGCCAGGAAGAATTGAGAAATTTATGAATGCACTTTCTCACAAGAGGGTAATTCTAGTGATGTTGGTGCTTATTATGATTAGCCCCAATTCATATGCTGATATCATCCCTTCTGGCCACCATTCCATAGAACACTGTTTTGAGATAGCAAATACAAATGAATACCCAAATCATACCTTCTTGGCCAAAACTCTTGTGGTTACTATTGCAGATTCTAGTTGGATAAGTGAAGTCATCAAAGGTAACGACTGTATCAAGTTCCATAGAGGTGTCAAGAAGCTACAGATCTGCGCTACAAGCAGGGAATCAAATACTAAGGGTATGGCAGCGGAAGAATCTAGTAATCCTATCTGTTCAAATATTCTTGATATGAAATTCGCCGGAATCGTTCACAAAAGTGACCCTACACAGAAGGTGATTGATTCTTTTAGTATTGAGGACACGAATGATGATCGCTTATCAATAAAGGAAACTAAAGTTACCTATATATATAAGGATGGCAGCGTCGAGGAATTACCCTATACAACTCAAGCTGAAAGACCGGTAGCTACTAGAGCATATTCAAGTCTTTCAGGAAAATTTTGGTTTATCTTACCTTTAAGTGCCTTGGTGGCAATCTTCCTGATTGTTATGTGGAAGCTTCTGAGACGGGAGAGATGATAGGTTTATCCATAGAAGTGACCGCATTGCTTCTGACAATTCTGGTTGAATTTGTCATTATTTACCTAGTGCTAAAAGAAGACAGGTGGACTGTAATTTTGTTATATGTCACACTTATAAATTGTGTCTCTCTCCCTCTTGCTTTTAGGTTATATAATACTCAGTTACTGGGATTTTATGGAACCGAACTCTTCGTCTTTATTCTAGAAGTCTTCCTACTTGGAATGCTTGTTCAAAGAGAATATGGCCGTGTAGTTTTATCTTTGTCACTTGCCAATTTTTCAACTGCTGTCTTGAGTGTGATGTTCCTGTAAACACTTCTACCCTTGCCCTTGGGGGTTTAAGATGATTTCTATGCAACGTCTTTCAGTGCTCTTCACTGTGTTAATTTTGACAACGGCTGCTACAACACCTGCTCAAAGACCAACAGTTTCAGATGACCTAGCTGAGAGGGCTGCACAAATATTTGCTGAACAACGCTGGGGATCGTCTACTTTGATTTGGAGAAACCCACTATATGGGCTCAATGGTAAAATTCAAGCATACTCGTATTTAGTGTACTTGGATAATGCTGTGCCAAAAGAAATTGAGAAAGCTATTGAGAGAGAGGACATTGATTATCTGTTATCTACATCGGAAAATCTGTTAGGCACTGTCGTTATATCTGCTACCAGAGATGAATTTCCTTTTCTTGAACGCTACGAGGGACCTCCGATCGAAATTGTTCAGAAGAACAAGGGCAAAGAAATTTATAAGAGGACTTGGGGGGAAACTGGAAATCCCCGATTTTACCGCTTAGGTCCGGGATTAATTATTGGAGATTATTCTGAAGACAAAGTGTTGCCTTCTAATGGCACTATTACTAAGGGAGTGTTCCTATCTACTCAGAAACCAATCCTTTTTGACCCAACGCCAGAATTAGCAACGAAACCAGCTATGGATCCAGTGACCAAGTTCCAATCTGAACAAATCTGGCGGAAGCTAGAACAGACCAGAAGTTCCAAGATCACGATGAAATTTCAGAGAAGTGAACAGTTTATCAGCGGTGTCCCCTATTATTTACAAGACGACTTTGATGGTCCTAATTCCACTATCTGTGTCCAGACAGCTACCGCCCAAGTGCTTGGCTATTGGGACGACAATGGATATGGTCTCCTTGTCAGAGGGGGAAATTCCAATTATACTTCTGGTGTTCGACAGATGATTAATGATCTGAAGACTACGATGGGATGGTCCAGAGATGGTGCAACAAGCTTCGATGTATGGGATCTTTTTAATTTCCAAGGAATTACGAGATTTACAAATGATTCAGAATTTGGGAGGAATTACAATTTTCAAGCTCATATAGGTAGACTTAGCACATTCAGTGAAGCGTTTGTCTGGACTGATGTTGTATCTGAAATAGATGCTGGAAGACCCATAATTTATATGATCGGATTAGGCGGCAATCTTACACATATTGGTGATCATACCATTGAGAATCGTTCCCTTGCTACTTTTGGTCACGCGATGACAGCTGTTGGCTACGAATCTTGGGACATTGGTATTGGTACTGACTTACATATTGTCAAAGTACATTATAATCATCTCATTGGAGGACAAAGACGTCCATTAGAGATTATAAATAACACCTCTACCCAAAAAGTAACTATCAAAGTCCAACCTGGAAGACCACCGCAGAGTATTGATTTGGTAGCTACTTCCATTGATGGACCTGGGGAGGGGACACAAGGAGGATCAATATCTGTTTATCGGATCATCTCAAACGGTGGGGCGACAAACGCTGGTCGATTTAAAATTAAGTATTATTTCTCATCCAATAGAACCATCTCAGACAGTGATTTTCTGCTCGGAGAAGAGGAAGTTACTAGCCTTAATGGTGGTTTTGTGTCTGGTCGCAATGTAAATATAACTGTCCCTGCGAGAGTAAGTACTGGTTCGTATTATCTAGGTATGATTGTAGATGCTGACAATGCCATCTTTGAATCTAATGAGGGTAATAATATCGAGCGTGACTCGGAAATAATTGTTATACGTTCGGGAGGTAGACCAAACTTAGTAGCTACTTCCATTGATGGTCCGAGTTCAGGTTCACAAGGGGGATCAATATCTGTTCGCAGGAGGGTTTCCAATGATGGGAATGCAGCCAGTGGAACGTTCAAAATTGGATATTATCTGTCAACTAACAGAACAATTTCAACCGGAGATAATTTACTTGGGAAGGAAGAAATCACACTCAATGCTGGTTCCAGTTCAGACATAATGGTTAGTATCAACATTCCAAATTCAATTAGCATAGGCACATTTTATTTAGGAATGATTGTAGACGTTGATGAAGATGTTACCGAATCTAATGAAGATAATAACATTGTTCGTGATTCAGGAACAATTAACATAGGCAGTGGAGGGGGTCTATCTGCTGATCGTTACGAAAATGACAACACTCGTTCTAGCGCAACACAAATTGCTACAGATGGTACATCTCAGACTCACACTGTTCACGTAAATAATGACAATGACTATGTTTATTTCGAGGCTCAATCTGGAGTTCAGTACACAATTGAGACAACAGGAAACATAGATACAGAATTGACAATTTACAACTCTAGTGGAACACAGCTCGCACATTATGATAACGATAGAGTGGCAGGTAACAATGAGCGAGAAACTTTCTCTCGAAGTGGATCAGGGAATCTTCGGACGTATGTAAAAATAAATGAACGTGGTCAGAACGATACTGGAACTTATACCATCTCTGTTACAAGTAGCGGAGGGGGTCTATCTGCTGATCGTTACGAAAATGACAACACTCGTTCTAGCGCAACACAGATTGCTACAGATGGTACATCTCAGACTCATACTATTCACACAAATAGTGACGAAGACTATGTTTATTTCGAGGCTCAATCTGGAGTTCAGTACACAATTGAGACAACAGGAAACATAGATACAGAATTGACAATTTACAACTCTAGTGGAAGACAGCTTTCGAATTACGACAATGACAGAGGATCTGAAAATAATGAGCGAGAAACTTTCTCTCGAAGTGGATCAGGGAATCTTCGAACTTACATCAGAGTAATTGAACACCGCCAGGACAATACTGGTAGCTATACTATTTTTGTTACAAGGGAGGGTGGATAAAACAATTAAAGAACCAGAGCAGAGGAGATAAAAATGTTACAGATATACACAATTCAGATTTCAGTGGCCCATCAATTGAGACTGACACAGGACCCCCGCTATCTTGATACCACAGTCAAATCAGGCGACAAGATATTTGCACCGACGTGGAAGATGGTGATGGGCGTAAAAGGAGGCAGGACTACAGAGGAAGAATACACGCAGCAATACTATGATATGATGCGTGCGAGTTATAGGCAGAATACAGAAGGGTGGAATGATATTCTAGCCCTGGATGAAATCATTCTGGCCTGCTACTGCAAACCCGATTCGTTCTGCCATCGTTATTTGCTGAAGGATATGTTAGTGAAATGTGGAGCGGAGTATTCGGGGGAAGTCAGAAGGGTAGAAGATTTAGCTTCAAGAAACTTTTGAAGGATGATTGTGAGAGGGTGTTGCGGAAAGTAAACGCAGAACTATAATCTGCTATGGAGGGAAAAACAAGTTGCTTTTTATTTTAAGATTTATTCATCAACCGACTGAGATCTTTTTTTAAGGAATCTTCAAAGTGGTCTTTATCATTTACAACAGTGAATTCAACAGGTAGATTTAAGTTTTGTATTTTCTCTTGAGGTGTTTCAGCTGTAACATAAATTAGACATTCCTTTCCTGAGGACACAGCCTCTTCAATCCTGGGCATTGCCCAATTATCTTCAATGCTTCTTCCTTGATGTTCTGCAATGAGTAGAACCAACACTTTTGATTGGTGATAAGAATCTAAAATTTCTCTGTTAAGGATACTTTTTATAGCACGTAATCCCACACCTACATAGAAATCAAGGGATAATCCGAGAGATTCAACCAGCCTATCCGCGAAACCAAAACGGACCTCATTATACCCTATGGATTGCTTAATGTCGATATTGGTGCAAAAAAAAATCCTCTCCCCTTTTTGAAGCATTTGTTTTCCTCCTAAAGGAGAGAGTTTGATTATTACACAGAAATTTTGCAATAAGGATTATTGAGCATTAATTGCCTATCTACGAACGGCTCACATTAATCTGAAATCTGTGATTTATCGCGAAAAATGTGCTTTTAACGATTTTTCGGATGATGGGTGTCGATAATTTATAGCAAATTTCTCTCATTTTGAGCTTACTGCAAAATCTCTGTTACAGTGCTTGAGCAAGTTCTTCTCTGTGCATAATCTCTTCAATATGATCAATACGTTTCTGAATGAGAGGATAAGTGCCGATGTCTCTTCTATGACGCACAGGTCCGATGACTTTGTTAACAGCATCTTCAGCTATTTGCTCTGCTGCTTCAAGATCATCACCAATCCCTACAAATGCAACCGCACGAGACCCCGTCATGTAGAGTTCATCTTGTTCCTTGTAAACCGCGCCATAGAACATTCTCAATTCATCACTTGGACTTGGAACTTCACTCATATTGATGCGGGCACCCCTTATAGGATCATCTGGATATCCTTCAGGCACAACATATTTGCACACTGTAGCTTTTCTCTCAAATTCAATTGGAGTCCTATCAAGTGTGCCGTTAAGAATGGCCTCACATACATCCATAAAATCTGTCTTCAGCAGCGGCAGCACATTCATAACTTCTGGATCTCCGAACCTTGCATTGTATTCTATGAGTCTTAGACCTTTTTTTGTGAACATAAATCCGCCATATAAAACCCCTTTATACTCACTACCAACTTCCTCTCGAAGTGCGCGAGCAACTGCCGAATTTATTTCACTAGCTTCTTGGATATGCTCTTTAGAAATGAAGGGCAGATCGTGTTCTTTACAAGAATAAGATCCCATACCTCCAGTGTTAGGACCTGTATCTCCATCGTATGCTCGCTTATGGTCCTGAGCAACAACCATATCCACTACGTGCTGACCATCACATAGAGATTGTAAGCTGAATTCTTCTCCTTCAAGTTTTTCCTCAATCACAACAGCTTGATGTTTTTCGTGGAAAAGTTCCCTACTATATTGAAGGGCTTCATCAATCGAATGGAGGTGCTCTCCAAATACCTTTACTCCCTTTCCTCCTGTGAGACCATCAGGTTTAACAACGAACTCACCTACAGTGTGAAGATATGATTCAATGCCTTCAATGTCTCGAAAAATTCGGTAGTCTGGATTCCCAGGGATATCATATTTGGAAAGAAGTTCACGTGTGAAAAGTTTACTTGATTCGAGTCGTGCAAGAGATTTTCCAGGTCCTATACAAGGAATACCGAACTCCTCACTCAATACATCCACAGCCCCAACAGCGAGTGGTTCCTCAGGTCCAATTACCGCGAAGTCTGGCTTCACTTTGTTAGCAACTTCCCTAATATCCTCTAGCCGATCTGTATAACCAGTTTTCAACTCTTCTACTTTCTCACGGAGACCTGGATTTTCAACCTCTGAAAGAGCGTATAACTGTGGAGACCCATGGCTTCTTCTTAAAGCATCGGCAATGCAATCAATCCTAGCAGACTTTCCAATTAGAAGAACCTTATACATTATTGCCCTCCCCGAGAATTTAAAACGATAGTCATAACAAATTCTTTACATTAAGATATTAAATATCAATAACTTATATATAAATCTTGCGATTTGTATTATGTAAGACCCCGCCGAGATTTTTTTAGAAGTTGAAACCCCTCTTGAAACCGATTAATCCTTTTGCTGGTAAGACCATGTTGTCTGAACATTGGAAAATTACGATCTTGTCCCGGTTCCAACTGTGTCGCAAAGGCTTTAGTCCGAGCAAGAGTATATTTCCAACGGTCGGTCACTAGATCAACCAGTGCTGTGTAACAAACTGAAGGGATTCCTGTGTCTTCTACTTGCAGCACGGCAAAAGAAGGGTCGTCGATTCTTTCCCCATTCTCTCTATAGACATATCTCAGTTCAAATCCATAAAGTGATGCCCAAATCGCCTCGGATTCAGTACCGAGTTTTGACTCTGGCATAGATTGGAATTCTATTCCGGCAATATTGATTGCTTGGCGAGGAGGCTGAATGTATGGTAATACGATAAGCATTTTGTAACCTTACCATAGAATTGCGGTGAAAAATAACCCTATTCTATATTGTATTTTGGAATCACACGGCGTGGCCACTCGTCTTTTGGGGTAGGGCAGACATGGCGCACACCTACGAGCTTATCCAACCTTGTTTGGAATATACTTTTTTTATAAGGATAATGTCAATCCTCTACTTCAAGTAATTCTTTTTATTTGGCATATTATTTAAACTTATTTTTATGTACGTCCTTGCTTACATAATTAGAGGAACTGTGCTTCACCTTTTCAGAGATGACTCCAGGTTTCTGCTCTTCAGCACCGGTTTTTGAACCCTCTTCCAATTCACTCAGAAATTTTCGCAGAAGTGTAACCCATTCTGGAACCTCATTCTTCATCTTGCTTCACCTCATCTTCTTTCACAATTTCCTTCGGCTTTCCATCCAGGTAGGAAACCATTAAGGGTCTTCCATTTTCATCCTTTGCAGTGTAAGAATAAATAGGCATCCCTCTCTCCAAACCGAGTCCTTTCACAACAGGTTTCAAGATAAGGATCTTGGAAGTTCCTGCCTTCATCTGTAGCAAGGATTTCCAGCCGTGAAATTGAAAGGTGATTCTCATTTTCTTATTAAGGAGATGCTGAAGTTCTTAACACTTTTCGGCACTTTTGAGATGCCGTAAGGAAGAGTAGTGTTTCGCCACTTGAATGTGCAGGTGAGGATAGAGGAGAAACATAACTTGATGACTCAGTAGAAAGATATAAATAGGAGTAGTGTCTTACTTATTTTAATGAGGCATTCCATTATCAATGCCAATCGAAGATATCACACAAAGGTATTCTGCCCAGTCCCGGCGTATGTAATTCTATTTAATCGCTTAAAGAAAATAAAATGGGTGTCTAAATGTTGCCGATAATTTATAAGCTGGGACTTTCTCCAAAAGAAGGAATGAAAAAATGGCTAAAAAATAAATAAATACGACTATGAAAAAAAATTAAACTAAAAGATAAAAAGTATTGAAAAGTCTAGTATGGGTAATAAGAATAAAGAATTAATTTTTGAGTTTAGAGACTTTTGCTTTATGGAGGGATTAAGTAAAGTTAGAGTTTGGAGGGAAACACAGAGACTTAAATAATTTATGGACAGTAAATTATATAAATTTTTCTTCTTTCGTCCTTAACATGCCTAAAATAAATTCCCTAGCTCCAGTTTTTCAAGCTGAAGCTTTTCACGAAGGAGAAATAAAAAAACTCTCCTCAGAAAATTACAAGGATAAATGGAAAATTTTAATGTTCTATCCTGCTGATTTCACTTTCGTTTGCCCCACAGAGCTCGGAGAATTTGCTGATAAATATGAAGAATTCAAAAATCTCAATACTGAAGTTTTCTCCGTTTCCACTGACACCGCTTTTGTTCATAAAGCTTGGCATGATTCTTCAGACACTATTAAAAAAATTCAATATCCCATGCTCGCCGATCCCACTGGTAAAATTTGCAAAGACTTTGGGACTTACATTGGAGAAGAAGGTTTAAGTTTAAGAGCCACTTTTATAATTGATTCTGAAAACTTAATAAAATTTTATGAAATTCACGACAATTCTATAGGAAGAAATGTTAATGAAATCTTAAGAAAATTAAAAGCCGCTCAATATGTTTCCAAAAATGACGGAGAAGTCTGCCCTGTCAATTGGGAAGAAGGCAAAGACACTCTTCGCCCAGGTTTGCATTTAGTCGGAAAACTCTAATCCCCTTTCTTAGAAAACTCGTCTAAAGAGGTATCCAACCCAGCCAGTTTATTATGATGAAACTCAAGATTTCTTAATAAAACATATAAATCTTACTAACACTATTAAAATTATGAAAAAGTGGAGGGTTTTACTAATTTTGGTGTTATTATTACCTATTGGAGAAGCCAAGACTAAGACTTTTACTTTTCAGAGAGATGGGAGTGAAGTTATTGAAGATATTAATGTGACTTTATTGGATTTTGATAAAAAAGAAAATAAGGTGATTGTGTGTGTAAATAATAAAAAAGGGATTATTTCTAATGATAAAAAAATTAATGGGGTCTATTTTGAGATTAAGAAATATGAGGGTGAGACTGTGAAGATGAGTTTGGAGGTAGAGTGTAATGAATGTGTTATAAGGGATAATTTAGAGTGTTATGATGAATGTAGGATAAATAGTGATTGTGATGATAATGATAAAGAAACATTGGATTCTTGTAAAGGAAGGCCAAAACAATGTATCCATACCAAGGTAGTAGTGCCTAAGTCTGTAGAACTTGTAAATAAAACCCAAGAAAAGAATAAAACAGAGGAGAATCCATCTCCTTCACCCCAGCAAGAAGAAGTACGAGAAGTTGAATATTTTAGCTTTTTTAAACAATTGAGTTTGTGGATAATTGGGTGGTTTCGTTAGTATTTTTAAGAGAGTTAGTTTTATAAAGCAATAATTTCTATATTTTAAGAGTAGGTAACAGACCGACTAATCGGAAACTTTTCAAACCGATTCCATTAGTGATTCACAATAAAAACTAAGATCATCGTGGAACATGAAAAGTTGCTGAGGAAAGTCCACACACAAAAAAAGGCTATTCCTGAAAGGGAGTTTCAGAAATGAAAGGCAACCACGCAGAAACGACACGGCTTATTGATGTGATGATGTTCACGAAATCTCCAGTGATGGGGACGAGAACTAACTGAATATATCAATAAGAAACGATGAAACGGTGAGTCCTGGCTTGTGCAAGTCTGTAAGACGCATAGTTGAATGGTCGGAACCTTTTTTAGGAAAAAAGCTTCACCAGAAAATGAAGCAAATCTAAAAGGTTAACAGAATGTGGCTTACTGTTGCCTACTTCCATTTTTAAAAAAGTGGAGTCAAAACAAAGAAAGGAAAAATAGAAAATGGCAGATGAAAAAATACAAATGCCTTCAGGTATTGGGGGATTAGTAAGGTATTTTGATGATTATAAGAGTAAAATAGAGATACCCAATATGGTTTTTATTGCGTTTTGTGTGTTAGTTATTATATTTTACTTATATTTACACTTTAGATAAAAAATGATACCTGGAATGAATCTTAAATTAGAGTAATAATTCTTTGAATTCCTTGTAATTGGGATAGTCTTTTAGCAATTCTTTGCCTTTTGTTGTGATTTTTAGTTGATTAAATTTGCCTTGTTTTCCAATTTTTGAAATATAAGCTTGTGAGATTAATTTTCCTATTGTATTTGATACTGTTTTACGTTTTTTATTTGAATTTTTTATTATATCATTTATAGCGAAGTTACCTTTTTGTTGTTCTATTTGTAGTCCTTGTAATAAATAATAAATAAGACTTAGTTTTTTGGGTAGATGTAATCCATATTTTCTAATCGAATATGAAATGTTCTTCTTTTTATAAGGGATAGAGATGTCTTCTTTAACTAAATTATAAAATTTTTTGACATCCTGTCAATGATAGAAACACTCTTGAATCCTTTGTAGATATGTCAGAAGATGCTGAAGGTGCCCCTCTTTATAAAGGAAGAGATGCACCCGGTTTTGGCGCAATTTCTTTAGAGGAGTTAGGAGACTCTGGCCAAATCCTTTCCGCTGAAGATTTTGTTCAGAGCAAACTTGCAAGAGTTATTGAACATACTAGTGATGCTACGGCTAAAAATACCGGCAATTTACTTAAGTCTCTAGAATGTGGGCATGTTCATATATCTTTTTCTAATTTTCTATATGAACACGAGATTTTATGTGAAGATTATCTTGGATCTGAAAGAAATGAACGTTATAATAGATGCTATGATGAATGTATAACAAAGGGGTTTACTTCCGAGGAAGCATCCTTACTCGCTCATATACACTCAATCGAACCAAAGAATATAAAGGTCAAAAAAGGGAGCATAAGAGACACTATGATGGGATTGAAAGTTTTATATTATAACATTAGCAAAACAGGGGAGGGAAAAACCCTCTGTGTTGACATTGTGGAGCCGAATGGGAGAACGGATAAAGGCTCCACTTTTGGGATACTAGACTCTTGATAAAGTTTTAACTATACCCCTTAGACTTTACATTACATAAAAAAGTTAATTTTATAAAACCTCTTTCTTAGTTTTTATTTATGTTACCAAATATTAATCCCAAGAAAATGCAGAAAATGATGAAAAGTCTTGGTATGAAACAGGAAGAGATAGAAGCTTCTGAGGTTATAATTAAATGTCCTGATAAAGAACTTGTTATTAGAAATCCAAGTGTGCAGAAAGTAAATATGATGGGGCAAGAATCTTTACAAATAAGTGGGGATATTGAAGAAAAATCTATTGAAAGTTTTAGTGAAGAGGATATTAAAATGGTTTCTGAACAAACAGAGTGTAGTGAAGAGGAAGCTAGAGAAAGTTTAGAGAAAAATGAGGGCGATATTGCTAAATCGATTCTAGAATTGAAGAAATAATGAAGTATATAAATGCTTAAAAATTTTGACTTTTTTTAATATTATATGGAACTGCATGAAATTCATTTAAAGAAAGCAATCAATTTCTTTAAGACAGCAGACCATTTAGTATATGTGACTATGCCTGTGGTGAATGATAATAAGCTGTTTATAACTGTTTTAGATAATATTCATATGGCTTTAGAGAATGGAATGAATGCGGTTTTAGAGTATGAGAGGTTGTATAAGCGGATTATGCCTTTAGCAGATAATTTTGAGAGTAGATTTGAGGTCTTTAAAAGAATGGTTGGAAAGCATGGTTTTATAAATGACGATGTTATAATAATAAAGGAGTTAAAGAGGTTTATAGAAGACAGAAAGGAGGCTCCTGTGGAGTTTACAAGGTCAGATAAATTCGTAATTTGTTCAGATGATTACCGAATGAAGACCATTTCAATCGAGGAAATAAAGAAATATTTATCAATAACAAAGAATTTCTTATTGAAAATTAATAAAATAGTGAAAAAATGATTGAAGAAGATAAGAATTATGATGGTGTTGACGAAGAACTCAAGCGTGCGGATCACTTGATTTACGTTTCTTTGAAATATACACGAACAGTAGATGTGATTTTAAGTGTGATTGCGCGTTTAATTAGTGTGCAGGAGAGTTTAATTGATATTTTATTGGAGTTTTTAGAGAAAAAGAAGGGAGTAAAAGATATCAATATGGGAAAACCCTATTTGATCAAGATTAAATGGGTGAGAGAAGGATTTAAGAAAGATGTAAATGTGAATGAATTACTGGATTTTTATGAATTATTAATTAAAATAATGAAATCAGAGCATATTAAAAAAGGAGAATTTAGAAAAGGTTTAATGTTAATTGCGCAAGATAAAAGTGCAGAGGTAGTTGCGGAAGTAAATGTGGATGTGCTAAAGGAATATTATAAAAACACTGAAAATTTAGTTAAAAAAATACAAAAAATAGTAAAATGACAAAAGTGGTGTGTTGTATTTCTGGAAAAGGAGGTGTAGGTAAGAGTACTACAGCTATAAATTTAGGATTGGCTTTGCACCAATATGGTAAAAATACAGCTGTGTTGGATGCGAATTTAACCACACCTAATGTGGGGGTTTATTTAGGGGTGCCTAAGGTGCCTGTAACTATACACCATGTTTTAAATGATAATAGAAAGAAGTTAAATAAGGCCATCTATGAACATAATTCTGGGCTTAAAGTAATCCCTGGGGATTTATCTGTGGGGAAGTTAAATAATTTAAAAATTGATAAATTAAAAAGTGTTGTAGCAGATGTGGAAGGATTATTAGATTATTTAGTTTTGGATGGAGCTGCTGGTTTGGGTAAAGAAGCTGCGAGTGCTTTAGATGCATGTGATAGCGTGTTAATTGTGACTAATCCGGAATTGGCAGCTGTGACAGATGCTTTGAAAACTGTGGAAGTAGTTAAGAAAATGAGAAAACAAGTTCTGGGAGTTGTGTTAACTAGGAGTAGGAAAGATGATGTAGATTTGGGTATAAAAGAAGTAGAAGAAATGTTAGAGTATCCCATACTTGGGATGATTCCCGAAGATAAGAATATTAGGAAAGCCAGTAGTAAAGGATTTCCAATATTACATAAATACCCTAATTCAGAAGCTTCTATTGGTTATAAAAAATTAGCAGCTAAATTATTGGGTGAAGAATATATAGATATGACCCCCCCTATTAAGAAAAAAGAGCATCTGATTCGAGATTTATTAAGGGTGTTTGGATTTAAGTCTAGATAATATAAATCTTTATTAATTTTCTATTTTGAATTTTTATTATGAAATTTGGACATATGGCAGATTGTCATGTTGGGGGGTGGAGAGACCAGAAATTGAATGATCTAAGTTTGGAATATTTTAAAGAAGCTATTAAGATTTGTTTAAAAGAGAATGTAGGTTTTGTGTTGATTTCGGGAGATTTATTTGATACTGCTTTGCCTGGAACAGATTTAATTAAGGAAGTGGCTGGAGAATTGAATAGATTAAAGGAAGGTAATGTGGATGTGTATTTGGTGCCTGGAAGTCATGACTTTTCTCCTTCTGGTAAAACTGTGTTGGATGTATTTGAGAAATCCGGATTGTGTGTTAATGTAAATACTTATGAGGATGGAAAGTTAAAGTTTTTTGAGGACAAAACAGGGGTTAAATTAACAGGGGTTTTAGGAAGGAGAGGGGGATTGGAAAAAGAGGATTATATTAAATTAGATAAAGAGTATTTAGAAAAGGAAGAAGGGTTTAAGATATTCTTATTTCATACTGCTTTAGAGGAATTTAAACCTCATGATCTTGAGAAAGTAGAATGCATGAGTTTTGCTAGTCTTCCGAGAAATTTTAATTATTATGCAGGGGGGCATGTACATTATATTTATGATGTTGTAAAGGAAGGATATGGTAAGATCGTATATCCCGGTCCTTTATTTCCAAATAATTTTAAAGAGATTGAGGAATTGAAAAAAGGAGGATTTTATGTTGTAGATGAAAAATTAAATTTATTTAGAAAAGATATTGAATTAAAGAAAGTTTTGAGTTTTTCTATTTCTGGAACAATTTCAAGAGAAATTAACGCTCAAATAGAAAACATAATTGAGAATGAGAATTTTTCTGATAAGATTGTGACTTTAAGAATTTCTGGAGAATTAGAAGAAGGGAAAGTGAGTGATGTTAAAGTTAAGAATTATGTTAAAAGGATGGAGGAGAAGGGGGCTTTTTTTGTGATGAAGAATTTGAATAAATTAAAATTAAAGGAGTTTAGTGAAATTAAATTAGAAGGAGAAGTTAAGGATATTGAAGAATCTTTAATTAAAGAACATCTAGGGCAATTTAAAATTGAGAATGAGAAAGAATTGACTGATGAATTGATTGGTGTTTTTTCTGAAGAGAAATTAGAAGGAGAAACTAATACTACTTTTGAGAATAGGGTGATAAATATGGCTTTAAAGATTTTAAAATTATGATACTGAATAAAATAAAACTGGAAAATATTCGAAGTTATACTAGTCAAGAAGTGAGGTTTCCAGAAGGTTCTGTATTGTTAAGTGGAGATATTGGATCGGGAAAAAGTTCGGTTTTATTAGCTGTGGAGTTTGCTCTATTTGGTTTGGAAAAAGGAGGTGGAGTGGGACTATTAAAAAACGGTCAGGATTCTGGAAGTGTAGAATTATATTTTGATTTAGATGATAAAGAAATAGTAATTAAAAGAACTTTGAAAAGGTCTAATAAAAGTGTGAGCCAGGATGCGGGTTATATTATCCTAAATGGGAAGAAAGAAGAAGGAACCGCTACAGAATTAAAAACCAAAGTTTTGAAATTATTGAATTACCCCAAAGATTATTTGACTAAATCTAAAGGTTTGATTTACAAATACACGGTTTATACTCCTCAGGAAGAGATGAAAAGAATTCTAATGGAAAATAAAGAAAGTAGATTAGAGGTTTTAAGGAGGGTGTTTGATATTGATAAATATAAAAGGATTCAAGAAAATTCTAACAGTTTTTTAAAATATTTAAGAAGTGAAAATAAGGTTTATGAAGAAAGATTGAAAGATATGGATGTTAAAAAGGGAGAGAAGAAAGAAAAGGAAGGAGAATTGGAAGAGAATAAGAAAATATTAGAAGATATTAAAAAAGAATTGGAAAATGTAAAGAAAGAGGTGGAGGATAAAAGAAAAGATGTAAGTGTTTTTGAAGATAAGGTTAAGGACTTAAATGAATTAAAAAATCAGATTTCTTTAATTGAGAATAGTTATGGACATAAAGCAAATGAGAAAAAAAGAATAGAAGAGAAAATTGAAGAATTGAGATTAGAAGTTAAAGAAGTGCAAGAGGGAAACTTTGAAGATCTAAGAAAAGAATATGATTTCAAAATTGATGTGGTAAAAAAGAATATTGGAGAATTTGAAGGTAATTTGGAGGAAACTAGGGGGAAATTAAGTGGATTTAAAGCTAAAGAAAATCATGCGTGCGAGGTTAAGGATAGTATAAAAGATTTGGATAAATGTCCAACTTGTTTTCAAGAGGTGAAGCAAGAGTATAAGGATGTGATTTTCAAAAGTCAAGATGAATTAATTATTAAGATTAAAGAAGATGTAGAGACTCTATTAAAAATAGAAGAGGAATATAGGGCGGGATTGTTAAAAAATAGAGAAAAATTAGAGAGTTTAAATAAAAAATTAAGTGAGATTGATTTAGAGAGGGTTAAGTTTGAAAACAATCAAAAGAAGAAAGATGAATTGATTAAAAATGAAACAATTTTAAGAGATTTGAACAGGGAGATTCTTAGATTAGAAGATGATAAAAAGAAAATTTCTGAGGAGTTAGAGAAAATCAAAGACGTGGAGGAAGATTATAATAAATTAAAACAAGAATTAGATTCTAAATTAAACAAAGAAAAAGAAATTGAGATTAAAAAGTCTGGGATAGAGGAGAAAAGAAGATTCTATTTGGAAAGTGTAGGAAGATTAGATTTCGAAATTAAGAAATTAGAAGAATTAAAATTAAAATTGGGTAAGATAAAAAATATTGAGGATTTTTTGGATAAACATTTTTTGAATTTAATGGGGATAATTGAGAAGAATGTGATGTTTAAGTTGCATAATGAGTTTAACGAATTATTTAAGAAATGGTTCGGGATATTGAATGAAGGCATTAATGTGGTTTTGGATGAAGAATTTAGTCCTTTGATTACCCAAGACGGTTACAATATTGAATATTCGGATTTATCTGGAGGGGAAAGGACGGCTGTAGCATTAGCATATAGATTAAGTTTGAATCAAGTTATTAATAATCTAATTGGAGAGGTTAAAACTAAGGATTTATTGATATTGGATGAACCTACCGAAGGTTTTAGTACAGAGCAGTTGGATAGAGTTAGGGTAGTATTGGATGAATTAGATATTAAGCAGATTATAATTGTGAGTCATGAAGCTAAAGTAGAGAGTTTTGTAGATAATATTTTAAAGTTTGAGAAAAAGAATGGAATAAGTGGGGCTGTGGGCCAATCTGGTTAAGCTTCCACCTCGGGGTTCCTGGAGAAAGTCGAAAAGACTATCTATGAAATGGAAAGGTGGCGATCACGATTCAAATTCGTGCAGCCCCAAAGTCTCGAAAAATTTAAATAGATTGTTTCAATAAAATGAAATTAATGAAGAAATTAGCTATATTTGCGTTCTTAGTGGTACTTTTGAGTATGGGGGTTATGGCTATAGAAGATAGAGATAAAGACGATATAGAAATTACCATAACAACAGAGAATAATCAAATAACAGCTAATGATTTTGCTATATTTGATGTGGCTGTTGCGAGTAATTTGCTAAGAGACAGTGATTTCTTTATAGCTAAGAATTTTTATAGTGATAAATGGAGAGTAACTGCTGATCCCTATATTGTAAGTGTGCAGAGTGGATTTAGCAAAAAGACTAGATTAAAAGTGGTGCCTTTGGGATTTTTGGCTCAGGGTAAATATAATCTTATTATAACTGTAGAAAGTAGAGATAAAGCGATTATAAAAGAAGTTCCTTTGGAAGTAGAAATTATTCCTTTTGGAGAGGAAAATGTTAAAACTGATTTAATTATCGATAGCAAGATAGATCCCCGAAGTGGGACTATTGCAAGAGTCAAATTAGAGAATTTGTTTAATTATGATATAGAAGAAGTGACTATTCTTTTTACAAGTGAATTGTTTGATTTTAAGAGGGAAGTTAGCTTGGAAGCGAATGAGATCAAGATAGAGAAATTTAATTTAGAATTTGATGAAACTGTGGAATTAGGAGAATATTTATTTAAAGTAAATGTTAAGAGTGGGCATGAAGTTTTAGGAGGAGCTAATAAAAAAATAGAATTGACTTCTTATACTGAAGTGACTGAAAAAGTGTTTAGAAGTAATAATTTTAATAAGAGAATTATAGTTACTCGAGAGAACACAGGTACAGAAGAGAGTTCAGAGATTGTGAATTTAGAATTAACTAGTTTTGAAAGATTTTTAGCTAAATATAGTGATCAACCGGATGAAATTGAGAATGTGGGGGGGAAATATGTGGTGCATTGGATTTTTAATTTAAGTCCGGGAGATAGGAAAGATATTGTTGTTACATTACCTTATGGGACTTATTTGGCTATTTTGCTGTTAATTATTGTGTTTATCTATATTGCTTTGTATGTGAGCAGAAAGAAAGTAGTTTTAATTAAAAGGGTGGCAGATGTACATAAAGATAGAGAGGGAATTAAAGGTATTAAGATAATTTTGCATTTGACTAATAGGGGGAATAAGGCTATACATAAGATAAGAGTTATTGATTATTTGCCTAAATTGGTGGCTGCCTCAAATAAAGATTTTACAACTATGAGACCGAGTAAGGTTCAGAGAAGTCATGATGGAAGAATGAGATTGGTTTGGGATTTAGATGGTTTAGATAGGGGTGAAGAAAGAATTATTTCTTATATTGCTAAGTCTAAATTAAGTATAATTGGAAAATTAACCTTGCCGGATGCAGTTGTTGAGTATCATTCTGGGAAGAAGTATATACATGTGAGGTCTAATAAATTAACTTTATTGACTCAAGCTAGTGAAAAAGAAGAAGAGAGTTAGTTTTATAAATAAGATTTCTTTGATTTAAATTACCATGCGTAGCTCAATGGTAGAGCATTCGGCTGTAGAAACTTTTGGACGTAGCTAAGATGCTAAGGATGAATGAGAGTTAGCCGTTACCGAAAGGTTGGCAGTTCAAATCTGCCCGCATGGACTTTTTTTATTTTTATTAAACGACACGTACCCGTAAGCCTTTTTAAGTAAGAAAATACTTGTTGTTTATGAAGGTAAATGAGGATATTGCTGAATTAATGGGTATTATCTTGGGAGATGGGAACATATATGTTGATGAATCTAATGGCCATTATCAATTAAGAATCACCGGGCATTTATCTAATGATAAAGATTATCATGAAAAATTTATTAAAGATTTATTTTGGAGGATTTTTAAAAAAGAATTGAAAGTTAAATGTTATGAGAATAGAAGGGTCTTGTATTATTATGGAAAGGAAATTATTTGTGAGTTGTTGAAATTAGGTTTGGTATCTGGGAATAAATTGAAAAATAATATTAACATTCCGACTTGGATTTTTTCTAATAAGGAATATATGAAATCTTGTTTAAGAGGATTAATTGATACTGATGGAAGTGTTTTTCCTAAATCCACAATAAAAATTTCCTTCAAATAGAGATTTGTTGCGGAATCCCTGCCTTGGGGGAGTCTATTTCTAAATTGTTTTTATCTCTTGATCTGAAATCTAGTAGATGGAGTAGAGGGAGTAATACTCCGAATTGTGGTTTATATAAAAAAGAAGAAATCTTTAAATACTGTAAATTGGTTGGTTTTAGTAATCCTGTAAAGGCGAAAAGATTTAAAGAAATCCAAATGCCCTGGTAGTGTAGCCCGGTCTAGCACATATTTTTTCAGAATGCGTTCTGAGAGATGTGAGGCCCTGTCGAGGCTATAACCCGAGTTCAAATCTCGGCCAGGGCGCCATAATCTTTTTATATGTTTGCTTATTCTTAAATTGAGGAGGTTATAACATGGAAGAAAATAAAACTAATGAAAACCAAACTGAGAATAGAAATCAAGAGATTTTTGGTTCTAATGAACCTAAGAAAGAAGAGTCTTTTACTATGAAAAAAGCTACTTTGTGGAAAATATCCACATTGGTGTTTGCTATATTATTGGCGGTTTCCTGGTATACCGGAGGATCTAATTTTGATGGTGGAAATGAAATTACTGGTGGGACTGTTATTAATACAGGAGATCAACCTTCCTTAGTGGAAGATTGGAGTATATTTGAAAATGATATCCCTTCAAGTATAAAATCTAAAATATCAGATTTTACCACTGAAAATCCGGTTAATAGTGCAGAGGGCATTTCAGAGTTTAAGAGTTATGATTTAATCCCGAATACTTTGATTGTGTTTTATGAGCCTGAGTGCGGATGGTGTAAAAGATATTATCCTGTCTTGATTGAAGCTGAGAAAAAGTATCCGGAAATTGATATTTATGTTCCTAGATTAACGGAAAATAGGGATATTGCGAGTAAATATGGGATTACTGGAACTCCTTCAAATGTAATTAATGGGAAGTATGCTGTTGGAGGATACATGCCTTTGGAAGGTTTATCTGAAGTTTTGGATAGCCTAAATTAAAGAACCTTTTAGAAGGTTCTTATTTTTCTTTTTTTTACATATATTCAAATTAGGGAAACTATTCCGAGCTATATAAAGAGGAAATCCTATAATGTTTATTTTGAGGATAGTGTTATATTCGTTGTTAATATTTGGGACTTGATTTTTTTAAATAAATTTAAATATGATAAATCATTTTGAAAGAATATGAAGATTTATGCTCGGGCTCCGGTTAGGATAGATTTTGGAGGGGGAACTACAGATATTTTTCCCTTCACAGAGAATTATGAGGGCGTGGTTTTAAATGCAGGTATTAATCGCTATGTGCATGGGAGTTTAATTGCTTTGCCGAATGAGACCAAATTGGAGTACCATGCAGATATCCCCACTAGTTCGGGATTGGGGACGAGTGGGGTTATGAATGTAGTATGGTTAGCGTTGGTGAATCATTTTACAGACTTGAAGAATAAATCCCGCATAGCAGAGTTAGCGTACGATATAGAGAGGGCTATGGATGTAGTTGGAGGAAAACAGGATCAATATGCGGCTGCCTTGGGTGGTATTAATTTTCTTAAGTTTAAATATAAAAAACCACCTAAAATAGAACAGATAAAACTGCGCCCCAAGATCTTGAAAGAGTTTGAGAGTAGATTGTTTTTGTATTATACAGGTCCTAGACTTTCGAGTAGCGTGAATGCTGTGGTCTTGAATCGAATTAAGAAGAAAGAGAAACGAGTTATTTATACTTTAAATAGGATTGCTAAAAATGCTAGGCTAATGAGAGATGCTTTAAAGAAAGAACATTTGTATGATTTTGCTAACTATTTAAATCATGAATGGGTGTTGAGGAAGAATTTACATCCAAGGATTACGACTAAGAAAATAGAAGATACCATTAAGTTTGCGAAGAAAAATGGGGCTCTGGCTGCTAAAGTGTGTGGAGCCGGGGGTGGAGGTTGTATTTTGTTCTATAGTGATTGTAAGCGAAAGTTAATGGAAAAGCTTAAAAAGAATATCATTGACTTTAAATTTGATACTGAAGGATTAAAAATCTGGAAAAAATAATCAAATTGGGGGAGATTACAACGGATAAATCTAATGTTCTGTATATTTCTAGTTTTCCACCTAGAGAGTGCGGTATAGCGACTTTTTGTAAAGATTTGACTAATGCGATGGATAAAAAATTTAATCCAAGTTTGAAGTCTAACATTTTGGCCTTAAATGATCCTGGTGGAATTTATAATTATGGTAAAAGTGTGGTGATGCAGCTAGATGAGGATGATATTGAGCAGTATGTGGATGTGGCTGAGAAGATAAATAAAAGTGAGGACATTAAGCTAATTAATATTCAACACGAGTTTGGAATCTTTGGCGGTGAGGGAGGGGAGTTTTTAATTCCGTTTTTGGAGAAGCTGGAGAAGCCAATTGTGATTACGTTTCATAGTGTGTTGCCTAAGCCGGATAAGAAGAGATTGAAGATTGTGCAGGGTATTTGTAAACGATGTCATGCGATTATTGTGATGACGGAGAGTGCGATAAAGATTTTGTATGAGGATTATGGGGTGGAGAAGAGTAAATTGCATGCAGTCCATCATGGGGTGCCGTATGTGGAGTTCTTAAAAGACAATTCTAAATTAAAAGAATTACATAATTTGAAAAACAGAAAAGTGATTTCGACTTTTGGTTTGATTAATCGGGGGAAGGGAATTGAGTATGTGATTAAAGCACTTCCTGCGCTGGTTGATAAACATCCAGAGTTGCTGTATCTGATTATTGGAGAAACACATCCGAATGTAAGGAAAGAGGAAGGGGAGAGTTATAGGAAAGAATTGATTAATTTGATTAATGAGTTGGGGTTGAGAAGGAATGTTAAGTTTTATAATAAATATTTGACTTTGCAAGAGATTATTACTTATCTGAAAGCGAGTGATATTTATGTCTATTCAGCCTTGGATACTAATCAGACTTCTTCTGGGACACTGGCGTATGCTTTGGGGGCAGGGAGGGCGGTTATAGCGACTCCGACTTTTTATGCTCAGGATATGCTGAAAAATAAAAAAGGTGTGATTGTGGAATTAAAAAGTGTGGAAAGCATGCAGCAAGCGTTGAGTGGTATTTTGGGTAGTAAGAAATTGAAGGAAAGTTTAGAAAGGAATGCATATAAATTTAGTAGACGGATGTTGTGGGAAAATGTGGCTAGAAAATATTTGGAAATTTTTAGAAACGTTGTGGATGTGAGTGAAACTCTAGGGATGTATAAATTACCAAGATTGAAATTGAATCATTTAATGACCATGAGTGATGATACAGGGATTATACAGCATGCTAAACATTTGCTTCCGAATAGATTTACGGGATATTGTCTGGATGATAATGCAAGAGCTTTAATCGTGGCTTGTGGATACTATAGTAAAATTAAAAAGGGGGAAAAGATTTTGGGCTTAATAAATACTTATTTGGGATTTTTACACTATGCTCAAACTGGAGAAGGTTATTTTCAGGACTTTATGAATTATGAGAAAAAATTTGAATGGAAGAAGGGTAGTGAGGATAGTTTTGGGAGAGTGTTGTGGAGTCTGGGTTATTTGTTGCAAAGTGGGATTCATGAAAATTTAAGAGCAAGTGCTAAGTTTATTTTTGATAAAGCGATTGGAAATGTGAGAGGATTAAAAAGCTTGAGAGGATGGGCTTTTAGTTTGATTGGTTTGTGTTATTATTATAAGGTTTATAAAAATAAGGATATTTTGGAGAAGATTAGAATGTTGGCAGATAGGATTGTGAGTGATTATGGAAGTTATAGCAGTGATGAGTGGAAATGGTTTGAAAAGAAGGTGACTTATTCTAATGGTAAATTACCAGAAGCGTTGTTTTTGGCTTATGAAGTGAGTAAGGATAAAAAATATTTGGAAGTAGCGGAGGAAAGTTTGGAATTTTTGAGTAGTTTAGTTATTCTGGATAATCGATTAGTGCTTATTGGGCAGAAAGGATGGTTTATTGAAGGGGGGAAGAGAGCGTATTATGATCAGCAACCAGTGGATGCGTGTAGTATGGTGTGTGCTTATGTGAGTGCTTATAGGATTACGGAGAAGAAGGAATATTATGAAAAAGCATTTTTGGCTTTTAGCTGGTATTTGGGAAATAATTCTTTGAATCAGACTATTTATGATGAGGTAAGTGGGGGATGCTATGATGGGCTATTGCCGAGATGTGTGAATTTAAATCAAGGGAGTGAGAGTACTATTAGCTATCTGCTTTCGAGATTAGAGTTGGAGAATTTTAGGAAAAATTGATTTAAAAAGTTCTTGCATATTTTTTTGAGTTCTTTTTGAAAGTTGTTTTTCTTTTGGAGCTTGCCAATTAATAACGTATTTCATCCAATTATTTTTATCTAATTTTTTTGCATGTATTCCAAAAAATATGTGGATTTCTTTGTTGGTTACATGTTTTTGATTTTGATTATAAACAATCAAATGGGGTATTTCATTGAGATATTTTCTTCCCACATACATGTAAGCGAGTATTGAATGGTGACCATCAAATAAGACCCAGTTATTGTTTTTTGTTTTTATTAGTTTGATGTTGGGCAATTTATTTTGTGAGGTTATTTCTTTACCATTTTTTATCTGATTAATCATATTTTTAATCTGTGGGGTATCTCTAATTCCGGTATCATCATGCAAATTTATAATCTCGCTTAATTTAATCTTTTTATTGATTTTTTTGGTTTTCAATTTTAATCCTTGGAAATATTTTTTTTCAAAGAGGTTAAGGGTTTTATAGATATCAATTTTCTTATTTGTAATGAAGATGGTTGAGGTTGTTGTATTTATAAAATTATTATTTTTATTGGGATAAAATAATCTTATGGTTCTATAGTTCATATTTATTTTAAATAAAAGACCATTATATAAAGAGGGAGGTTCTTGTGTTTTTAGATTTAAAGATTTGAAAAGATTTAAATAAAACATAATTCTTAGAGTATATATGTTGAGTATTAAAAAAGAAGGTGTTTTAGTTAGTTCTGAGGATTTTGAACCGAGTACTCGGGGATTTGAAGTAGTGGGAGCTTTTAATCCTGGGGTGGCTGAGTTAAAGAATGGGAAGATTGTGTTGTATGTGAGAATAGCGGAAAAACCGGTTAAGATCTGGAGAGAAAATGAAATAAGTGCTCCGAGGTTTGTATCTAATAAAAAGTTTAGATTAAAATTAGATAAATTCAGAAGGAATGAATTAAGAAGTATTCATTCTCCTTATGGATTTCATCATAAGGATGGAAGGGTAAGATTGGTTAATATTTCTCATCTAAGAAGAGTTTTTTTGGATAAAAGTGGATTTTCTGTAGAGAAAATAGAACAAAAACCGGCTTTTTATGGGACTGTGGATGATGGAGAATTGGGAATAGAAGATCCCTGCATTACGCGGATGGGAAATAAATATATTATGACTTATGTGGCTTTATCTAGATCCAATGGCATTTCCACGAGTTATGCTGTTTCTAATGATGGGATTAAATGGCATAAGAGGGGGATTATTTTTAGGCATCAAAATAAGGATGTGGTGTTATTTCCGGAAAAGGTAAGGGGTAGGTATGTAGCCTTTAATCGGCCGGAAGGGAATCTGAATTTTTCTTTGCCACATATGTGGATTTCCTATTCTCGGGATTTGGAGTATTGGGGTGATGATGAAACTGTGTTATTGTCTCAAAGAGGCTGGGATTCTATAAGGGCGGGTGCAGGTGCAGCTCCAATAAAAACTAAAAAAGGATGGTTGGAATTTTATCATGGGGTGAGGAAAACTAAACATGAAAAACAATATTGTGTAGGTGTGGCTTTGTTTGATTTAAAAAATCCAAGTAAGTTAATTGCTAAGTCGCATGAGCCGTTTATTGTTCCTACGATGAAAGAAGAGAAGAAGGGATTTGTACATGATGTGGTGTTTCCGACAGGGGCAATTTTAAATAAGAAAAGTATTTTATTGTACTCTGGAGGTGCAGATAGGGTTGTTATTTGTAGAGAAATTGAATTGGAGGAAATATTTAAGTATTTAAAAAAGAGATGAAAGTTGCGATTAATGGATTTGGAAGGATTGGAAGGACTGTGTTTAAAATTGGTTTGCAAAGAGGAGTGAATATTGTGGCTATTAATGATGTGCATGGTCCGAAAGATGCGGCTTATTTGTTGAAATATGACTCTGTTTATGGGGTTTATGATAAAGAGGTTAAAGTAGGGAAGGATTGCATTATAGTTGGGAGTAGAAGGATAAAAGTCCTACAAGAAAGAGACCCTAAGAAGTTACCTTGGAGGAAGAGAGGTGTGGATTGCGTGGTTGAGTCTACCGGGGTGTTTACAGATAGGAAGGGTGCGAGTTTACACCTGCAGGCCGGGGCTAAGAAGGTGTTGATAAGTGCGCCGGGTAAACATATGGATCTTACTATTGTGCCAGGTGCAAATTCTGATAAATTAATGAAGAAGCATAAAATTATTTCTGTGGCTTCGTGTACGACAAATTGTTTGGCCCCTGTGGCTAAAATATTAAATGATAAATTTGGGATTGAGAAAGCTTTGATGACAACCGTGCATGCGTATACTAATTCCCAAGCTTTGCATGATGGTTCAGCTGAGAAACCTCGAAGAGGAAGAGCGGCTGCTGCTAATATTGTGCCAACTACTACTGGTGCTACAAAGGCCGTTATTGAAGTTCTGCCAGAGTTAAAAGGAAAGTTAGATGGGTTGGCTATGAGAGTTCCTGTAGTGACTGGTTCTATTGTGGATTTGACTGCTAAGCTGAAGAAAAGTTTTAATGTGGATTTGATTAATAAAGAGTTTAAGAGGGCTGCTGAGGGGGATTATAATGGGATTGTGGATTATACTGAGGAAGAATTAGTTTCTAGTGATACTATTAAGAACCCATATTCGGCCATTGTTTCTGGGATTGATACTCAGAAAGTGGGAGATTTGGTTAAAATTTTAGCCTGGTATGATAATGAATGGGGTTATAGTAATAGGATGGTTGATGTTATTAAAATGTTGAGAGGTTAAAATGGCTAAGAAAAAAGAATCTAAATTTATAACTTGGCTTACGATTGTATTAAGTATTATTGGGATAGTTGCTTTGGTTTTGATGGCTTTGAAAGTGATTGGAATCATATAAAATGAATGAAAGAGATGCTTTGATTCTTTTAGATTTGGTCTTGTTATTGATGGCAATGGGTTGGATGTTGGTTGCTTTATGGAGAGGGGTGGTGAATATTGAATTATTTTATAATTACACTTATATTGTATTAATGCTTTTTGCTATGGTATTAAATGTGAGAATGTTAAAAAAATGAAGACCTTAGATAGTTTTAATTTTAAAGGTAAGACAGTTTTAGCGAGGTGTGATTTGGATTCTCCTGTTGTTAAGGGTAAAGTTTTGATGAATGAAAGGCTGAAAGGTAATTTTAAAACTTTGAAAGAGTTGAAAAATAAAAAAGCTAAAGTTGTGGTAATTGGACATCAGGGGAGACCTGGGCAAAGTGATTTTACTTCTTTAAAACAGCATGCTAAGTTGTTAAAAATTAAGTTTGTTCCAGATATCATTGGAAAGAAAGCTTTAGAAGAGATTGAGAAATTAAAGGATGGAGAGGTTTTAATGTTAGAGAATGTTCGAAAGTTGAAGGATGAATTTAAAGGTAATAGTAATAATAACCTAGTGAAGAAATTAAAAGAGAAATGTGAGGTTTATGTAAATGATGCTTTTTCAGTGTGTCATCGGAAACATACTAGTGTTGTAGGGTTTCCAAAAGTAATGAGAAAATGTATGGGGAGGAGTTTGGAGAAAGAGTTGAAAGCTTTAAAGAAATTAAAAAAAGTAAAGGGTTTGTATATTTTAGCCGGGACTAAGCCTAAGGATAATATTAATTTGTTAAAAGGTCAGAAGGTGTTGAGTTGTGGAATTTTTGGGCAATTGTGTTTAATTGCTAAAGGATTTAAATTTGGAGCTCAGAATAAATTCTTAAGAAAGAAAATTGGAATTGTTAAAAAGAGTAAATTAAGGAATATTTTGACCCCCATAGATTTTGGTGTAAAAGTGGATGGAAAGAGGAAGGAATTGAAATTAGAAGATTTTCCAAGTAAATATGAGATTTATGATATTGGAGAAGAAACTATAAAAAAATATGTTAGTGAAATTAAGAAAGCTAAAACTGTGTTTATGAAAGGAACAGCAGGTTATTGTGAAGATAAAAAATTTTGTAAAGGAACCGAAGAAATATTGAAAGCTGTAAGTAAATGTAAATTTTCAGTTGTGGGAGGAGGTCATTTGAGTGAGGCTGTAAGTAAATTAAAAATCAAGGGAATAAATCATGTGAGTTTGAGTGGGGGAACTTTATTGGAATATGTTTCTGGGAAAAAGTTAGTTGGTGTTGAGGCTTTGAACTAAACTCGACCGTACTTATCTTCTAATTTGACTTCATCTTTTTCATCGAAAATGCCGAAAGAAATCTCTAAGACTTTAACGATTTTATTATAAGCACCCAACCTATGTTTTTTCTTAACAGGAATATTAAATTCATCTCCTTTTTTTCCTCTAAGAGTTTTGTTTCCAATTACAATTTTGGCAGGTCCTTCTAAGACTTTCCAGAATTCTCTTCTTTTTTTATGATATTGCAAACTTAAAACTTGTTTGGGTTTAACTATTAAGATTTTAACTGTAGATTTCTCATTTAAAGTGAATTGTTTAAATTCACCCCAGGGTCTTTTTACTGTTTTTGCCATATAAGTTGAATAATTTTATATATTATAAAAACCTTATGTTCTAAAAAAGAGGATAATATATGTTTGATGTAGTTACAGTTGGAAGTAATGTAGTGGATGTGTTTGTAGATACTAACATTCATGAGAAGAAAAAAGCTCTGAATTATCCCGTGGGTTCTAAATTATTGATTAAAGACATTAGATTTGATATTGGTGGGGGAGGTACAAATACTGGAGTGGCTTTTGCTAGATTGGGGTTGAGAACCGGGTATGCAGGGAAGGTTGGAAAAGATAACAATGGAAAGGAAATTTTAGCTTTATTAAGAAATGAAAAGGTTAAATTCTTAGGTAAGCAGGAAGGGAAGAGTGATGTTTCTATTATTTTGGATAGTAAAGAGCATGGAAGGACTGTTTTAACTAAGAAAGTTTTGAATAATACTTTAAGATTAAAAAATGTTAAAAAGTTTAAAACAAAGTGGTTATATTATTCAACTATGATGGGAGAAAGTTTTGAGACCCAATTAGAATTGGCTAGGAAGACAAAGGCGAAGATTGCGTTTAATCCTACAGAGTATTTAATTAAGAGAGTGAATTTAAAGCCTTTACTGAAGCATGTTAAGATTTTGATTTTAAATAAAGAAGAAAGTAAAATGTTGGCTAATAATGTTGAAAAGTTAAGGGAATTAGGCCCGGAGATTATATGTATTACGGATAAAGATAAAGAGATTCAATGTTACAATGGGATTAAAAATTATAAAATAAAACCCCATAAGATAAAGGTGGTGGAGAGGACGGGTGCGGGGGATGCTTTTGCAGCTACCCTTGTGGGATGTATAATAAAAGGAGTTAGTATGAACAAAAGTTTAGAATTGGCTGTTAAAAATTCAGAGTCTGTTATCAGACATATTGGAGCTAAAAATAAATTATTGAGGTGGAGAAATGGTTGGCTTAGGTAAAATAACCAAAAAAGGGAAAGCTTTGTATTTGGCTTATGACCAGGGATTAGAACATGGGCCAATTGATTTTAATGATAAAAATGTAGATCCTAATTATATTTTGGATATTGCTAAAAGGGGGAAAGTAAGTGGGTTGATTTTTCAAAAAGGCATAGCTGAGAAATATAAATCTAAAGTGCCTTTGATTGTGAAGTTAAATGGGAAGACGAGTTTAGTGAAAGGGGAACCACTCTCTAGACAATTGTGTAGTGTGAAGGAAGCTTTAAAATTAAAAGCTAAAGCTGTGGGTTATACCATATACATAGGGAGTAGGCATGAAAATATTATGTTTAGAGAATTTGAAAAGATAGAGAAAGAGGCACATAAAAGAAAACTACCCGTGATATTGTGGGCCTATCCCAGAGGAAAAGGTGTAAATGAAAATAGTGGGAAAAATTTAGCTTATGCTGCCAGAGTAGGATTGGAGTTGGGAGCAGATATTATTAAAATTAGATATAATGGAAAAATAGAAGATATGAAATGGGCTGTAAAATCGGCTGGAAAAACTAGGGTGGTTGTGGCTGGGGGTAAAAGAAAATCCCCTTCAGGATTTTTACAAGATGCTAAAGAAGTTATGAAAGCAGGGGCTATCGGACTTGCGGTTGGAAGGAATATTTGGCAGGCTAAAGAACCTTTAGAAGTTGTTAGTAAATTAAAAAAAATAATTTGGGGAAAATGTTAATTATTAATTTGAAGACGTATAAATTTGGAAATGAGGAAATAGCTAAAATAATTGGTAGGAAAGGAATAATTGCATGTCAAGCTATGGAAATTAAAACCTTGAGTAAGTTTAGTACTATATATGCTCAACATGTGGATAGTTTTGAACCTGGAAGACATACGGGTTATATCTTGCCAGAGAGTGTTAAAAAGGCCGGAGCCAAGGGTGTGATATTAAATCACTCAGAACACAAGTTAAGTTTAAATGTACTAAAAGCTACCATTAATAGGTGCAAAAAGCTGAATTTGAAGACTTTGATATGTGTTTCAAGTTTGGGAGAGGTGAAGAAAATAAAGAAGTTGAAGCCAAGTATGATAGCTTATGAGGCTAGGGAATTGATTGGAACGGGTAAGAGTGTGAGTAAGTCTAAACCCAAGATTGTGGAAAATTTTGTGAAATCATTAAAGAACACTAAAATAATTCCGTTGTGCGGGGCTGGGATTTCCGATGGAGAGGATGTTAGAATAGCTAAACAACTAGGATGCAAGGGTGTATTGGTGGCGAGTGCGATTGCTAAAGCTAAGAATCCTAAGAAAATAATAAAGGATTTAAAATGGTAAAAGAGACTAAAGTGGAGAAGTATTTTTTATTATCTTGGAAAAAAGGCGGGATTATTGTGGTTATTGGGTTTGTAAGTATTTTGTTACATAATTTTTTATCAGCTTTATTAGGGATGGAAGGGCCTGTGTTTTTTTCCAATGGTGGTTTTTTTGATTCCTCTTTATTTAACGATTTCAATCAGTTATACTTTATTTAGGAAAATAAAAAAATGAAAATTGGGTTTTTTGAAATAGAAAGGAAGTGGGAAAGAGAATATTTGAAAGAGAAATTAAAAAGACATAATTTAAAATTTTTTGAAGATGAGTTGACTTTAAAGAATGTAGATAAAGTGAAAGATGTGGATGTTTTAAGTGTATTTGTGTATTCCGAGATTACGGAAGAAATCTTAGATTTACTTCCTAAATTAAAATTAATTTGTTCTATGTCTACCGGGGTGGACCATATTAATCTGGAAGAGTGTAAGAGAAGAAGGATAAGGGTGGAGAGTGTACCCCATTATGGAGAAAATACTGTGGCTGAGTACACATTCGCTTTAATTTTGACTCTGTCTAGAAGAATAATGGAAGCGTGTGAAAAAGTAAGAGAAGGGAAGTTTGAACATGAAGGTTTAACAGGGTTTGATTTGAAAGGAAAAACAATCGGGGTTATAGGGGTAGGACATATTGGGGAGCATGTAGTTAAAATAGCTAAAGGATTTGAGATGAAAGTACTGGGATGTGCAAGAAAACCAAATAAGAAATTAGCTAGAAAATTAGGGTTTAGATATTGTAGTTTGGAAACTGCTTTGAAAAAATCAGATGTGATTACTTTACATTTACCTTTAACACCTGGAACTAAAAATATAATTAATCAGAAAAATATTAATTTGGTTAAGAAAGGGGCTTTGTTGATTAATACTTCCAGAGGGGGCATTGTGGAAACAGATGCTATTTTGAAAGGATTAAAAAATAGAAAATTATCTGGAGTGGGTCTGGATGTTTTAGAGGAAGAATGTTTTATTAAAGAAGAGACAGAATTGTTATCTAAAAAATCTAAGAAAAGTTATGATTTGAGAACTTTAATTCAAAATCATATTTTGTTAAAACATCCTAAAGTGATTATTACTCCACATAATGCCTTTAATACTAAAGAAGCTTTGACTAGGATAATGGATACAACCGTGGAGAATATCAAACAATTTAGAAAATGATAATAGGGGTAGATATTGGAGGAACAAGTATTCGGGCAGGTTTAATTAAAAATGGCAAGATAATTAAGAAATGTAAAAAAGTGAGTTGCATGGATGTGGGGAAAAAATGTTTCATTGGGAATTTGTTAGGTTGTATTGAAGCTGTTTATGATAAGAGAGTTAAAACAATCGGGGTTGGATGTCCGGGACCTGCGAATTATCAAACTGGAAAATTGATTAATCCTCCAAATTTAAGACCGCTTTGGGGGGTAAATATAAAAAATATAATTAAGAGAAGGTATAAAGTAAAAGTGGAGATGAATAATGATGCTAATTGTGCAGCTTTGGCTGAGGCAAAAAATAGAAAAGAGAAAGATTTCGTAGTTTTGACATTGGGAACTGGTATTGGATGTGGGGTAATTTTGGGTGGTAAATTGTACAGAGGAAAAGGGAATGCTTCAGAATTAGGACATATGATTATTGATAAGGAAAAAGATTTAGAAGATTTAGCTTCTGGGACTGCAATTACAAATAAAGCTAAAAGAAGATTAAGGAAAAAATTATTGGCTTCTGAATTAGTTAAAAGATGTACTAACGATGCTGGAGCTAGGAGAATTATAAAAGAAAGTGCAGAATATTTGGGTATTGGATTGGCGAATATTGCAAATATTTTTGATCCAGAAGTCATTGTTTTGACCGGAGGTATTAAAGAAGCTGGAAGTTATTATTTATCTATTGCAAAAGAAAAAATGAAAGAGTATTGTCTATTAAATTCTAAAGTGGTTTGGAGTAAAGTTAAGGATGCTGGAATAATCGGGGCAGGTTGTTTAGTAGAGTAGATTACCACAAGCTTTATAAAAAATTTAAGTTTTTTGAGGATATATGAAACGAAATATTACTTTATTTGGAATTTTAGTTTTGGCTGCATTTTTAGTAAGTGGAGTAGGGTGTGTAGAAGATATGGAAGATAATCTCTATGATCTATCTATAGATGATGACTCCGTAAATAAAAATGATGTGGTTATTGGAGCAGTAGTTTCTGAAAAAGTTTTGGTAGATAGGACCAGATATGTCCAAGCAGGAAATCCCCCCTTTGATATGACTAATGTTATCTTTGTTAATGAGGTAGGTAAAGGCTACAAGATAGAAGTTATGTCGGGAAGTGAATTGAAAGTGGATGTAATGACTGACAAAGACTGTTTATTAAAAGCTCAAGGTGATGACTTTAATGTAATAACTACTGAACAAGGAACAGAAGTAGTTATGGTGAATGAAGTGGCTCCGGAAGAAGATCAAAATATTTGTGTGAGTGGAGAGGCTATGGGTGGAGAGGGACAAATAGAGATTAAATTTAAAGTAACTGAGCTAAACTACTGAAACTTTTAAAAAAGGTTTCATCAAAAGAATCTTTTTGGAAGAAAATTTCACCAAAAAGAATTTTTTCTTTTTTTTAAAACCATTAATTATTTAAACAGGATATTTCTTTTATTTTTATTATGGGCCCGTAGCTCAGCTTGGTAGAGCAACAGCCTTTTAAGCTGTGGGTCGAGGGAATGTGTTAGAAATAGCATATCTCGAATTCAAATCCCTTCGGGCCCGCTTTTTATTATTTCTTCTCTTTGGGCTAAATCCGATGCTTGTAAAGCCAGACTAATTGAAAATTTTAGTATAAATGAAGTACCCGTTAATCTTTATCTGGTTAATGACCAAGATGGAATTAAACATGCTTTCATTACTAATTTGAAAGTTCCAGTTTTATTGTCTCATTATCTCTATAAGTGGTATGGTAAGCGTTAGGGGATTGAAACAGGCTATCGGTTAAAAAACAGAGGAAAATACTTGGAATATCACAAGAGATATTACGAAGAAAATAAAAAGAAAATAATAGAACAAAAGAAACAATACAGAAGACTAACCAAAGAAGCGAGAAATAAATGTAGAAGGAGATACAGAAAGAAATTCTTAGAGAAGACAAGAATGATGGCTCAAATAAATACCTACAGAAGGTTACAGGCTAAGTTAGCAGAACGGCGTCTTAAAATCAATGGTTATAAGCCTAGTACCCAGGACATAGACAATTCGTTTTCCACTTATGGTCTTTCGGAACTACTGTTTTACAGTAGTTGAGTAAGTAATTTACCTCGAGGGTTGAACATACTTAGTATAAAGAATTTTTCCTACTCTTCCCACTGAAATTTCAGATGAATTTTTAGAAAGTCAAATTTTTAGTTACAATTCTATAGAAATGACAACAAAACAGTAGAGTTCCAACTAGAAGAACCCTTTAGAAGAGCTTCACTAAAATTATGTTGGAGGATCTTCATAAGCAACCCTATAGAGAACCACAGCAAACAGCTTAGCAGTTATCACAGGTTTATCTCTAATCCTTCCATAAAGAGTCATAGAAACAACTATGTTAACCAAGACCCATAAATTATACAATGCAACTGAGAAGAGGAAATAAAACAGTCTAATATGATAGTTCTTTGAAGTAGTCTTAGCCTTGAAGTCATGATCCATTTGACGGTAGCTAGTTTCAATTCCCCATCTCTTGCTATAAAACTTATATAAATAATGAGCTAATTGTTCAGGAATATTTAAGTTTGTAATAAATGCCCTTTTAATTCCTTCATCATCATCAACTAAAATCAGATCAATTACAGCCTTATCCTTTCTTCCAATTTCAAAGTCTTTAATTTTTCTAGCTTTAACCCCTACACTTTTCTTCATCCATGCTTTTACTCTTTCACTTCTTACTTTTGGCATTACGAATTTTACTCTATTAACTTTTAGAATGTTAATTACTTTTGGTTTGTCAAATCCTCTGTCTAAGTAAACCTTGCTAATTCTAATTTTTTCTTTAGCCTTTTTGACTAAAATATCTACTAGATTTTCTAAAGTATCAAATTTGTGGATTGGAACAGCATCTAGAGTAAACCTTCTTCCAGCTACGACAATTGAGCTGGTTATGAATTGGTAAAAATGTGAAGTTCCACGCTCAGGCTTTCCCTCTGTTACATACGGATCGTTTTTATCTCCGTAGTAAGGAATTTTGTGAATATCAATAGCAATGTCTAATTTTCTTCTCTTTAGGATATTATAGTTCTGTTTAGCGTAATTGAAGATAACTTCCAAAACCTTGTCAAACATGTCTTGGATTTTGTTTTTATCATTAAACTTACTGAAATGGTATAACATAGTCCAACTAGTTGGTGCTTTACTTTCGGGATTTAGTTCTTTAAAAGTCACACTTCCGTCATGTGTAAAGTCATGAGTCTGAGCAATATGGACTAAAACATCAAGTAAATCTTTGGTTGTGAATTTTCCGTTTTCCTTAATTTTTAAATCAATTTGAGGGTAAACTAATTTTTTAACAAGCTTAGTTGCTTCCTTCAATGCTCTGTTTTGTTCTTTCTTATTATTTTGTTTAATTACTTTCTTTACAATTTCCAAATCTAGGATGATTCCTTTTTCACTAGCCTTCTTTAAGATTGCTTTAGCTATGTTATTTAGTTCTTCTTTTACATCCTTGTGTTTTTGATAGAACTTGTTGAAGTATCTCTTTCCAGGTAGGACTAGTTCGTTGTTGTCGTTATTCAAAAATCCCAATCTGTAAGCTTCTTCTTTTTCCTCTTGTAAAGCCTTGAGTAATTCTTCGTAGTAAGTAATTCCTTTTATTCTTCTGAATAGATAAAGCTTTAACAAAGATTCAGTCTTGAAAATGATCTCTTTTTGTTTAACTAAATCTAGCTGTAGCTTTGAAAGAATGTAGGAAATCTTGATCCAATTTCGCTGACCAAGATTCCCGAAAATATTATTAAGTTCTTTATCCACTTCTTTTTTTGGGTTTTTCATTTTGCGATGGGAAACTCACCCGAGAGGAGGGGTGTCAAAGTCTTCCTCTCGGATCCATTTGTATTTCAGCTATTGCTTGCCAAAGGGTGCGTATGTTCATGTAAACGTCCTTGTGGTCTTCACAAAGAGTTTTGTGCAATAACTGATCATATCTGCCTGGCTTTCGGCAATACTTACATGGTCGATGTTTCATAGTTTATCACCTCCTTTGGTTTATTTATCGTATTATAATAATATATATAGTATACTTATATATAAGTATTTCTATTGTATAGTATATATATTAATAATAAGTTTTATATACAAATAGTATTACTTTAATCTTATGTCACAACCAATACCAAAATGGCTCCAAGAAAGATATGCTCTTCTGTTGAAAGAGTTTGGAGATAGAGAATTCACCTTCGGCTTAGCTAGAAAACTATTGAAGAAAGATCAAGAGAAGATAGTGAGTATTTCTTTGTCTAAATTAAAGAAAGCAGGATGGTTGGAGATAATAAGGTTAGATCCTAACGATTCTAGGAAGAGGTATTATAAGTTGAAAACTCTTAACGAAATATTCAAAGGAATGAATCAGTAATTACTTTTATCTAATTGGTAACCTTGCAAGTAATACCTTTCCATATTTAGTATCAACTATTTCCCATAGATACCTAATTCTTAAATATAAATCCACATCAATAAATTCTTTACAATCAATAGGCACTAAACCCTTAATACCGTTTTCTAACTTTACTTTTTCAAATTTACAATTATCAATAACTATTTCATATATTGGCTGAAATGAAAATGGTCCTATTAACTGTTTTTTGTTATTTTCATAGACAATCTCCTCAAAACCACCATAAGGATCAGGATCAATTAATTCAGTAATTCCATCACCATCAATATCCACCCAACCTAATGTTCTCTGTAACTCAATGCCAATAAGATTATTATCATGCATGATTTCATATTCTCCATCTTGATCATAATCTTTTAGAACTTCATTATTGTGGGCACCAAATAGACATGGTCCTGAAGAACTAACTCTCTTACGCAGCCAATCTGGTTCTTGACCAACAAAAATCTTTAGATTTTCAGGAAGTTTAACAGCGTAATAATCAGGAGAGGATCCTAAAAAATCACAACTTCCTACTCCAGCAAATCCACCCCAATTCAAAGATTCGGTTCCATAACCCATAGGAAAATGATCTCCAGCAAGTCCCAATGCGTGTAAAATTTCATGACTAATTACACCAAATAAATGTTGAAATGCAGCCAACGCATTAATCCCTTTTTGTTTATCCAACCCGGAATAAGATTCAGGCGGGTTTAAAGTTGCTCTAACATGTTGCATATTTCCAAGAGTGCTATAGGCTCCACCAAATCCCTTAATAACAACAGGAGATATGATAAATACTTGAAAATCATTTTGATTTATCTTTTCAATTGCTGCATTGTATATTTTCCATAAATCTTCGTTTGTTGCCTCCAAAGATTCAAGTGATTTTTCCTCAATACCTTCCGGAGGTTCTATTACGACTGGAAAAAACTCGTATTGAATGGGGTTATCAACATTTTGCTTCTTCTTAATATAATCATTCAAGAAATATTCGTATCTTTTAGTCCAGCTCAACAAAATATCCTCCGGATATGCATCATCAAACATAACAAAGACCAAAAGAGATTTTAATCTCTCTCCGTAAACAGGAAAGAAACTTTTACGTCTTGAAACTGAGGTTGAATGTTGGGGTCCTTGATTAGTATCAACATTAAAATCCAAAACTGAATAATGAGAATCATCTTCCCACAATGTCGATCTTAAAAAAGTACCTGCTTTAAAAGAAATACTTCCAATATAAGAAAATTCAATATTGGGATTAGGGGCTTTATAAGAAATCCCGTTTCTTTGTTTAGGAGTTTCCCACAAATCAGAAATAAATTTCAACATACGCTCTGAATAACCAGATTCATAATTAACAGCCCCTAATTCTTCAGCCCAACAAGAAGATGGATAAAAAACTCCATTTGAATCATAAACAGGATCATAAGATCTTGGACAAACATGCTTATAACGAATACCGTATGAATAGTGAATTTCTTTGAAATATTGTTTACATTCAGGCAAATTCCAATATTCCTTTTCTAAGCTAGCTCTAAAACACTTTGGATTTTTAGGTAAAGGAATTTCAAGAATATTTTCATCCGGTAAAGGTATATTAAAATCTAATTTTTCAAGTGGAGGGTCTAATCTCATAGTAAGCTCTTTGTCTTTAAAATCCACTATGACTAATCTAAATTCTCCTATGGGGATTACTTGCCCCCTAGAAACAACTTGAGTATTACCGTCAACTTCTAGAAGTACTTTTTCTGTTCCAACTCTAACTAAAGAAAATTCTGTTCCACGGATATCTATCGCTTTAGTTTGGGATTCAGAAAGTATAAAAAGTTCACATTCTTCTCCAAATAGATCATCCGCAAAGATAAAGAAATCATTGATGGTTATTCTTTTATCGTCATTTAGGTCAAAGTCTACATTTAAAAATTTTTCTTCATTAAAGTTTCCAAAAGCTTGAGCAAACATCAAAAAATCATTAAAATCTATCTTACAATTCCCATCAAAATCCCCCTCTAAACCTAAAACCGGACTACTTAAGATAAATAACACAAATAAAGATATACTTATTTTTCGCATAATTTTTTTAAGATTTCACAAATACTTAAATATATCCTTTGAATTATCTCCGATTTATGCCAACTTGTCAAAATTGCAATTACGAACTAGTACTTTTACCTAGGGGCAAGTATAAATGCTCAATTTGTTCTAAACTATATCCTCCTAAAAAAGTTGAATCCAAATCTTTTCGAACTTGGAATCAAAAACAACGAGAGCTTGATATTCACAATGATAAACTAGATCATAAAAATAAGGTTTCTGAGAAAAGAGAAATTAGAAAATTTATTAGACAATTATTCAACGGTCTACCTAAAACAAGAAAACAGATTTATGAAGAATACAAAGAGGTTCAATATCAAAAGAAAAAATTATGGATACAGAATAACAAGGATAAGTATCTTGAGATGAGAAGGAAGATGAGAGAGAAGTATAGACAAAGAATAAGAGGATATGCAAACTTATATTATTATAGAAAAAAGCAGAAAGCTCTTGCACTACATTACCTCAGAAATAAACAATACAATGGCTCTAAGGAAGAAATAGACTTTTCAGTTCCCGCTAGCTCACTTTCTCAACTACTGTTTTAATCGAAAGATTTATAAAGCTTTGGTTGGTTTTTCAAGTTGGATGCTCGCTTTTAAATCATATTTATAATCTATGAGATAG
>NZDU01000041.1 GCA_002688875.1 Candidatus Pacearchaeota archaeon
CTTCTCTTCCTCAGTTTTCTCTTCTTTCTTCTCTTCAACTTTTTCAGTTTTCTTCCCACTTTCAACAACAGCTTTAGCCTTCTTCTTCAACTCCCTACTCCTCTTAAACTTCAAAACATCTGGAATATCAACCAACTCCACCCTCACAATCCCATCATCATACTTAACAGCCTTAACCTTAATCCGAGCCGGAGGTTTCTTCTCCCCTCTAAACCTCATCTCATTATTCAAATCAACATCCAACTTTATCTTACCAAGATCTTTATCATAAACCTTCATATGATTCACTAAAAATTCCTTAAGCGTCTTAACAGTCTTCCTACTCCTCTTATATTTAGGAACCTTCAACCATCCCTTCCTAAGCGGAACAATATACTCACGCGACAACACAACCTTGCTCTCAACTTTTTTCTCTTTCGCCATTTTCTAATTATCCCAACTGAGGCTTCCTCTGCCTTCTAGGTTTAATTTTTAATTTTGTCCTTCTCCAATTCCTTCTTATACTTGTTATAGCCGAAGGATGCACCCTTTTCCCACTTCCATACTTCCTCAAAACAGCCCAAACCGGCGCCCACTTCGTTCTCTTCCCAGCTTTACTCAACTTAATCTTCCTTTGCTGTTTTCGTTTTTCTCTCATTGTTTAACCACTCCACTATTTAATGATTCTAAATATTTAACCAATTTACTCCTCTTTTCCTTTACAATTTCTTTTAACTCATTAGGAATATGAGAAAAATTATCTGCAAAATAAAATCCAGGGTCGCCCCTCACTTTTAATCCTGTACTATTATCTTCACCATTCAAAAATACAACTACACCATCATAATCAGCCCTAGGATTTCTATCTTCATCTTTTTTATAGGCCACAAGTAATGGATTAAAATTATCAAGTTTTATAACAGCTCCTTCACGATTCCCAGGTACCATTGGTTTCACTTCATAATTTCCAGATTCATACACAATTTTATACTCACCCCTACTTCTTACTGGGAATAATTCAAAACAACTTTCCCCATCAACAAATCTAAGTCCTCTATGTTTATCTAACGTAGCATTTCCTATCATTCTATCCCCTCCATAAATTCCTTACCTTTATCCGTCAACCTTCTCCCAGCTCTCTTCCCACTCTCATTAAATCTCTCAATCAACCCCTCACTCTCCGCCTGTTGCAACAAAACTCTAATCATCTTCCCACTAGCCTTCTTAAATTTCTCAGGCTTCATACCCCGATTCTTCTTACTTCCATACCTAGTCTTCAACCTATTAACTCCCACAACATTCTGAACATAAATCTGCCGAAGTATACTCGCCGCCCGCTTAAACCAAAAATCATTATCAAGCGGAGGCAACTTCTTACTCAACCCACTCTTAACATACAAACTCCACTCCGGCTGCTCAAACCCCTCCAACTTCTTAAGAGCCTCAGCTAACTTAGAATTATACTCATTCGCATTCATCGAATACACTATACTGGTTTTCATTTTTTGTTTTACACTCCATCAGGCATCCCTTTCGGAATTAGATAAGCTCGCAGAGCAAATTAACCTAATTATATCTAGAAAAAGAGTTTATAAATCTTACTCTATTGTTCTTATCATGAAAAATTCATCTAAAAAAATGACAAACCTCTTAAATCTCTTACTTCTAATAGCATATATATCTTTATTAATATTCATAATAATAAATCTATTATCATAAAATGTCAGGCCCAGGATTCGGAAAAAAACTCTTAGGAAAAGCAAATGTCTATATCCACGAAAAAGGCAAAAGCAACGCACGCATCACTCATATAGACATAGAACTCCCCGAACTAAACAAAATAATAAAACCAAAAGAACCAACCTATGTCCAAGGAAAACCTGGAGGGGTATTCATAGGATTAAAAAAGGAAATGATTAAGAGAGCCGAGGAATTATTAGACAAAGATTAACCAAAAAAGAAACTTCTAAACCACTCTAATATTTGAGCAAAGATATTATAATGCGCCCGTAAAACTATCCAGCCTTTAGGCTGTGGATATAAGGGCGCGCGACAGTAGAAACGCTTTTACAATTCTAAGTATTAATAAAAGAGAGTTAGATTGTAACTCTCTCTAGAATTTCCAGTGATAGTTAGAACTTTCTCAAACTAATTAAATCTTTCTCTTGCTATTGCAAGAGAAAAAAGGAGACAAAAATGAAACAACAAACACTTAGCGAGAGCTATAAAGAAATTAAATATGAGAAGATCAACCATATGGTTGGAATGTCGATGTGGCACTTTGAGTGGTGCTCAAAGTATAGATATAAAGCTTTCAGGAAATGGAAGTACAAAAAGTTAGCAGAAGGTTGCTTACGAAAGGCAGCAACCGAGTATGGAATCAAATGGTTTGAGCTTGATGTTCAACCAAACCATGTTCATGGGAGCGCATCCATTCCAATGACCATGACTCCTTCAAAGGCTTTAGGACTTTTGAAAGGAAGAGCATCTAAACTGTTCTTTGAGAGGTGTCCAAATATGAGACTTCGATACAAGAAGGGGCATTTGTGGAGTCGAGGAAAGTTTGCAGCTTCATTAGGATTTGTCAATCTTGATGTAGTGAACAATTACATCAAGAATCAAGACAAACATCATAAAACAAAGTGGATTACGGAGTGACTAGAGGTTAGGAAGCTGGGGTCCGGAGCGAAGCGGAGGACTGGCCCGAAGGGCCACCCTTTAGGGCCCAGAGGATGTCACAAAGTATGTATTAGAGTTTAAAAGTGTATCTTTTATTTATGGATAAATTGCATTATGTGTAAGGTTAGGATGGCGAATCCTGCTGCTATTCTTATGATTCTTGTTAGTTGTCTTTTTATTGTTGCGTTTGGATGTTCGAAGATTCTTGCTAGACCTTCGACGATTAGAAATACTCCTGCTAAGAAAGCTAGGATGTCTATGATTATTGGATCTAAGTAACTGCAAGCGTTTAAGGATTTTTGGCCGTTGAGTTGGACTGTTATTGCAAGGATGATTGCTATAAGAGATGTTAGTAGAGTTGTTAGTAGAGTTGTTAGTAGAGTTGTTAGGATTGTTTTTTTGAGATTTGTTGAAATGTTCTTTTGAGATTTTTTATTTTTAGATATTTTTTCCCTCTTTTTCATGTAGTTGATAAGTGGAGAGGGTATATAAATTATTCACCTTCAAAATCTATCACGGAGAATACGGGCCACTTGGTTAGTTTGTTTCTTCCTTTTAGATCTGGGAGTTCGATGATGAATGCTATTTCGTGGATTTTTCCTTGGAGTTTTTCGATTCGAGGAAAACATTTAAATAATATGAATACATACTAGTATGTATGAATAATAAATATGAAAGGATTACCATAACCTTACCACAAGATGTTTTGCAAAAATTCAGAGAATTCTGCAAAAGAAATGGGATTAATATGAGCTCTAGAATATCCTTGCTTGTGGAAAAAGATTTGAAAGAAAAAAATCCTCTAAAATAGAATCTTCAAAAAGAAAAATAATATGAAACATGTTGAAATGAGGGATAGAGTGGGAACTTTGCTTAGAAAAGATCTTTCTATAGATGAGATCTCAAAAAAATTATCCATTCCAGTTGGGACTCGGTATCAAAAAGGAAGCGTTAAATGGTATAAGTATTGTTTAGTAGCTAAAGAAAATCAGAAAAGGGCCATCGAGAAACATTCTGATTTGTATAGTCGAGCTGGGAAAATTGCTCAACAAAAGCATCCTTGGTTGGGGAGGATGTTGGGTAAGAAGTATGGTCCTATTCAGGGAAAGATAAATGCTAAAAGATTGAAGGGAAATTCTGATTATTTCTCGAAAATGGCTAAGAAACTACATAAAATTAATATAAATCATTCTAGAGATAACATGAGGAAAGCTCATGAAACAATGAAGAAGAAAGGAACTTTTATTGAGCATCAAAGAAAGGCTGCTCTAAAATGTATGGAAAAAAACCCTGGTCAGTTAAAAAATATGTCTAAGGTAGCACATGAAAAGTATTCATTGGCATTGTTAGCCCTTGAGAGTAAAAGGAGAAATTATCCTTATAGGTTTATGAATTGTAGTTTTGATTCAAATGAAGAAATGATATTTTGTGAGAAATTAGTTGAGTTTGGATTAATTGAAAGACCTATTGAGGGGTTAAATGTTCATTTTAGGATTGGAAGATCTCATGTTGATTTTTTTATTCAAAATAGGATATTTATTGAATATCATCCTCCGAGGAAGTTTGGTAGAGTAATAGAAACAGAAGAAAGCTACCATAATGATAGGAGGAGTTTGTTAAATGCCTATGGATTTAGTAACTATCCTTTAATTGTTGTTTCTAATTTGAGGGAGGCCGAGGATAAATTAATGAATGTTAAGAAGCTTATCCAGAATCTTGAAAATTAATTACACTAAAAACTTTATGCCCTTTTTTTTCAAGTTTTTCCCTTCCGCCTAGGTCATCTAATTCAATAATAAAGGCTATTTCTTCAATCTTACCTTCTAATTTTTGAATTAATTCAGCCGATGCAAGAGCGGTACCTGCAGTAGCCACCAAGTCGTCGACTAGTAATATGTTTTGGTCGGGTTTTATTGCGTCTTTGTGGATTTCTACTTTGTCGGTTCCGTATTCTAATTGGTATTCGTGGCTTATTGTTTCGTATGGGAGTTTGTTTGGTTTTCGTATTGGGATTAGTCCGATTCCTAGTTTGTCTGCTAGAATTCCTGCGATTATGAATCCACGGGCTTCGATTCCTGCTATGGCGTCGATTGGTTGGTCTTTGTAGCGGTTGTAAAGGATGTTGATTGTTCTTTTCATTGCTTCTGGATCTAATAATAAGGTTGTTATGTCTCGGAACATGATTCCCGGTTTTGGGAAGTTGGGGATTGTTCTGATTTTGCTTTTTATTAATTGTTGATCTTTTTTTGCAATTTTTGGGATGACGTTTGTTAGAAGAGTTTTTACTTTTTCTGCGTTTTGTTTCATTGTTTGCATTACCATTTCGAAAGTTACTGGGAATTCGTCTTCTTTCCAACAATCGTAGTCGGTTGACATTGCTATGCTTGCGTATGGGATTTCTAGTTCCACTGCTAATTGGGCTTCGGGGCATGTGGTCATTCCGATGATGTCGGCAAAGTTTTTGAACATGAACGATTCGGCTTTTGTTGAGAATCTTGGGCCTTCAATTACCACTATTGTGGCTTTGGAGTGGTGGTTGTAGTTGAGAAGTTTGGTTTCTTCTATTAGTAATTGTCTTAATTCTTTTGAGAAGGGTTCTGCTGAACTTATGTGTCTTACATCTCCGTATTGATCAGAGAATGTAAGTTTTCTTAATTTGGTTTGATCTATGAATTGATCTGGGAAAACTAGGTGGCCTGGTTTGATTTCTTCCTTTAAACTGCCAACTGCGCTTGTGGCTAGGATGTGAGTGCAACCTTCTTGTTTTAGGGCTTTGATGTTGGCTCGGTAGTTTACTTTGGTTGGATAGATCTCATGGTTTTTCCCGTGTCTTGCTAGTATTACTACTTCTACTCCGTTTAGTTTACCACATGTTAATTTTGAGCTTGGATCTCCGTAAGGTGTTGTTATTTCTTTTTCGGTGTAGTTTTCTATGAGGTTTGGGTCGTCTAAACCAGAGCCTCCTATGATTCCTATTTTTACCATCTTTTGATAGATAGGATAGTGAGAATTGTTTTTTAAAGATAATAGAAATGTAAAATATATAATCAGTATTTATAATGTTCAGATTTGTAAGGGCCTTCGATTGGGATTCCGAGATAGTCTGATTGTTCTTTGGTGAGGGTTGAGAGTTTTACGCCTAGTCTTTCTAAATGTAGTCGGGCTACTTCTTCGTCTAGTTTTTTTGATAGCATGTAGACTCCGATGGGGTAGTTTTTTTGCCAGAGATCGATTTGGGCTAGGACTTGGTTTGTGAAGGAGTTGCTCATTACGAAGCTTGAGTGGCCTGTTGCGCATCCTAGATTTACTAGACGTCCTTCGGCTAGAATAAAAATTTCATGTGATGAGAAGATGTATTTGTCGACTTGGGGTTTGATGTTCAGCCTTGTTATGTCTTGGGCTTGATTTAGTTTTTCCATTTGGATTTCGTTGTCGAAGTGGCCGATGTTGCAGACTATTGCTTGATCTTTCATGTTTCTCATGTGTTCTAAGGTTATCACGTCTTTGTTTCCAGTTGTTGTTACGTAGATGTCTCCTTCCTTTAGGGAATCTTCTATCGGTTCAACTTGGAAACCTTCCATAGCTGCTTGTAATGCATTTATTGGGTCGATTTCATTTACTATGACTTTTGCACCGAAGCCACGCATGCTTTGGGCGCAGCCTTTTCCTACGTCGCCGTAACCGCAGATGACTGCCGTTTTTCCGGCGATCATTACGTCTGTTGCTCGTTTGATTCCATCGGCTAGGCTTTCTCGGCATCCGTAAAGATTGTCAAATTTGCTTTTTGTTACTGAATCGTTTACGTTGATTGCGGGGAAAAGTAGTTTTTTTTGTTCTAGCATTTGATAGAGTCGATGAACTCCGGTTGTGGTTTCTTCAGAGACCCCTTTGACTTCTCTTCCGATTTTGTGCCAGAAGTTTGGGTCTTCTTGGTATGTGGTTTTTAGTAAATTCATTAGTTCTCTATAGTCTTCTCCTTCGCTTGAATAATCTTGATTTAGTAAAGATGGGTTGTCTTCGATTTCCATTCCTTTGTGTATCATTAGTGTTGCATCACCACCATCGTCTACTATTAGTTGAGGGCCTAGTCCGTTTTTGAAATCTAGGGCGTCTTTAGCTAATTCCCAGTATTCTTTTAGTGTTTCACCTTTCCAAGCGAAAACTGGGACTCCTATTTTGGCTATTGCTGCTGCGGCATGGTCTTGAGTTGAGAAAATGTTACAGGATGCCCATCTTATGTCGGCACCTAATTCTTTTAGAGTTTCAATTAGGACTGCGGTTTGGATAGTCATATGTAAGCTTCCAGTGATTCTTACATTTTGTAGTGGTTTTTCTAGTTGATATTTTTTTCTAATGGCCATAAGTCCTGGCATTTCTTTTTCGGCTATTGTGATTTCTTTTCTTCCGAAATCTGCTAGAGAAATATCTTTGATTTTATAATCTGGATTGTTAGAAATTGTATTTGTATTGTAATTGGGTTTACTGAAATCTTGATTTTGAATTAATGCCTCTTCCATGTTATTTATTTGATTGTTTGAGTTTAAAAGCTTTATCTCAGTCTGTTGGATAGGTGTTAGTCTTGCCCCTTCGTTTTTTATTACCATTGATGCTATTTTGCTTGCTTGTTTTCCGGCTTCGGATAAGTGGATGTTGTTTGCTATTCCGTGGAGAATTCCTGCGGCGTATGCGTCTCCGGCTCCGTTGGTGTTTACTACAATTGTTTTTTCTGGTTCTATCCTATGGACTTCATTGTTTGTTTTGATTAGGCTTCCTTTTTCTCCTAGTTTTACTATTGCTATCTCGGCATGGTCTGCGATGTCGTGTAGGGCTTGTTCTGGGTCTTTTCCGGTGAAGGCTTTTGCTTCGTCTTCGTTTAGGAAGATTATGTCTACGTGTTCTTTTACGAATTCCTTGAAGAATTGATGGTCGTTTTTTATTATTGTTGCATCGGATAGGTCTATCGATATTTTGGTTTGGTTTTGTTTTGCTATGTTCACTGCGTGTAGGATGACTTCTTTTGATTTTGGTGCTGCTAGTTGGTATCCTTCTAAATGAAGTATTTTTGAATTGGTTATTATGTCGTGGGATAGAGTTTCTAAGTCGAGTTCTGCTGAGGCTCCTAGGTGTGTTGCGAAGGATCTTTCACCGTCGGGAGTTATTAAGGTTATGGCGTGTCCTGTTGTCTCGTTTTCATGTTTTGATAATTTAGAGGTTGTTACGGTTTCAGAGGTTTTTGTTTCGTAGATATTTCCATGAGGGTCGTTTCCTATTTTTCCGAAGAAGGCTGTTTTTCCTCCAAGATTTGAAACGCTTGCAATTGTGTTCGAGCAACTTCCTCCAGGGATTAAGCTTGAAGAATGGAATTCTAGTCTGTCTAATATCGATTTGCTTTCTTCTTTGTTTATTAGTTTCATCTCGCCTTTTTTTAGTCCTAATTCTTGTAAAAGAGATTCGTCTACATTGTATACTAGATCTAATATTGAATTTCCTATACCAGAAACGTCGTACTCTTTTTCCATCTTTTATGTTGTTAAGGAAGTTTTTTGGTTTAAAAAGATATTTGTGATGGGAGTATCTCCGCAGGGATATATTTTTAGTTAAATTCCGAATTGGGCTTGGTGGATTAGTTCATTAACTTTAGTTAATGAAGGTCACACAATTCTCCCTTATTTTTTCTGAAATGTGCTAAATTACCCTCTATAATCAATAAGCGGACTTGGTTGGTGTTATTCTTGTAGGTTACTAAGATCAACTTTTAATTCCTGTGCGGAAATACTGGATGAGAAAGGTTAAAAGGTTCTTAATATTTTGTTTGTTATGAGTGTTCGAAGAAATTATGAGCCTAAGGAGAAGTTTGTTGAGAGGATGCGGGAGTTGCTTTCTGGGAATGAGGATGTTGAGAGGTATTTTGAGGTTGCGAAATCGGTTCCTTTGAAATCGATTAGGGTTAATACACTGAAGATTGGGGTTGATGAGTTGAAGTCTAAGTTGTTGGGGAAAGGATGGGAGGTTAGACAGCCGTTTTCTGAATATCCTGAGATAATTATTGTTGATGGGATTGAGCCGGGGGAGATTGGGAAGGCGCGGGAACATTTACTTGGTTATTATTATGTGCAGGAGATAACTAGTATGATGCCGGTTATTGCGCTTGGTTTGAGGAAGGATGAGAGGTTTTTGGATTTGTGTGCTAGTCCTGGATCGAAGACGACGCAGGCTGCGATGTTGATGGAGAATACTGGGTCGATAATTGCTAATGATGTTTCGCTTGGTCGTATATCGATTTTGTCGGCTAATTTGCAGAGGTGTGGGGTTATGAATAGCGTTGTGACTAGGCATCCTGGAAGTGAGTTGGTTCTTAAGCTTTCTAAATTGGGGATGGGGTTTGATAAGATATTGGTTGATGCGCCTTGTAGTGGGGAGGGGAATATTCGTTGTTCGCCGAGGACTTATCTTGAATGGAGTGAGAAGTTGTTGAAGTCGATGGGTCGGAAGCAGAAGAAGATTGTTAGTGAGGTTGTCGGGTTGCTTGCTGAAAATGGGGAGATGGTTTATAGTACTTGTACTCATGCTCCGGAAGAGAATGAAGAGGTTGTGCAGTATTTGATTGATGAGTTTGGTTTGGAGATTGTTCCTGTGAAATTGCCTTTGAAGGTTCGTCCTGGTTTGTTGTATTGGAGGGGGAAGAAGTTTTCGAAAGAGATGAAGAATGCGGTTAGGATTTATCATCATGATAATGATATGGAGGGGTTTTTTCTTTGTAAACTTAAAAAATCCTAGAAGATAAAATCTTCGTGCCTCTTACCCACCAAAGTCCTAAAGCTAGATAGATTTTATCTTGGAAGGTTTTTTTGTGTAAGTTGAGGAGGAAGGGGTAGGTTTATAAGGTAGTATTAAATTATTTTTTAATGGTTGGACATAACAATAGTGTGAAACAAAGGCGAGGAAATGCTCAATATCTGGCTTCTAAAAGATTAGGAGAACCATTATATACTTCAAGTCAGGTGAGTAGAATGATAAAAGAATCTGTTGGTAGGGGGTATAAGCTTCCTGGGAAGGCAGCAATTGAATCTGAAGTAAGAGCTGGTAATTTTGGTATAGATATAAGTGAATTTGATGGTATTGAGATTGATTCAGCTAATGGAGATAATAGATATCAAATTAGAAAATCTGATTTAGTTAAGGTTGTTAGAGTTATTGATTTAGGAATAGATGTTGATGATCTGGTTACTGCTGCTTGTGTTCTGGGTTTTAAAACTTAGTTTTTACTGGTTGTTTCTACAAAAGTTTTTATATCGCTAGTTATTTCTTTTAATATGAAAAAATCTTTTAAGAAAGCTAAGGTAGGGGATGAAGTTGAAGTTATTGTTAATGGGAAGAGTGAGAATGGGAGGTTGTTGGAGAGTTATGATGTTGGGGTTGTTTTGTTGAAGTTGGAAAATGGGTATAATGTTGGGTTTAAGAGGGAGGATGTTTCGGAGATTAAGGTTGTTCGGGAGAGGAAGGTTGATTCTAAGAAAGATGAGGGGGTTAAGGTGAGTGGTAGGAAGCCGGTGATTGAGATGATTGTGACGGGGGGGACTATAAGTAGTAAGTTGGATAGTTCGACGGGGGGGGTTGAGGGGTTGATTGATAATAATGAGTTGTTGAAGATGTATCCGGAGATTTTTGAGATTGCGGATTTTAGGATTAAGAGTCCGTTTATGAAAGTTAGTGAGAATATGACTCCTGTGGATTGGATTAAGATTGCTAAGTTGGTTGGGAAGGCTTTGAATGATCCGGGGGTTAAGGGAGTTATAGTTAGTCATGGGACTGATACTTTGCATTATACTGCGTCGGCGTTGTCGTTTATGTTGGGGAAGTTGAATAAGCCGGTTGTTTTGACTTATAGTCAGAGGAGTTCGGATCGTGGGAGTAGTGATGCTAGGATGAATTTGATATGTTCGGTTCGTGCGGCGCTTTCGGATGTTAGTGAGGTGATGTTGGTTGGGCATGCGACTATTAATGATGATTATTGTTTTATGTTGCAGGGGAATAAGTGTAGGAAGTTGCATAGTTCTAGGAGGGATACTTTTAGGCCGGTTAATTGTAAACCTTATGGGAAGATATGGCCGGATGGGAAGATGGAGATGATTAGGAATGATTATAGGAAGAGGAATAAAAATGAGGTTGAGGTGGATGCGGTTTTTGATCCTAAGGTTGGATTGTTTAAAGCCCATCCTGCTAGCAATCCTTCTATTTTGGATTATTATAAAAAGAATTGTAAGGGGTTGGTGATTGAGGGGACTGGATTTGGGCATGTGATAACTGAGGGGAAGAGTAATTGGTTGCCGAAGTTGAAGGAGGCTATGGGTAAGGGGTTGTTGATTTATATGGCAAGTCAGACGATTTTTGGGCGTGTCGATTCTTATGTTTATAGTCCTGGGAGGAAGATTGCGGATAGTGGGGTTGTGTTTTTGGGGGATATGTTATCGGAGACTGCGTTGGTTAAATTGGGATGGGTGTTGGGGCATAAGGATTGGCGCGGATCTGTGAGTACTAAGTTGAAGATGTTGGAGAATGTTAGTGGGGAGTTTAATGATAGGTTGGATGAGGGGTTTTTGGAAATGTAATAATATTTATAAATATGATTTTTTGTTAATAGTCTATGGGATATAGTGAAAGATTTGAAAGAGTTATGGAAGGATTAGCTGAATTATCTAGGTCTGGTAATTATGAAGCTAGTATGGTGGCTAGACCTCATCTGAGATATTTGACACATCATACTGCTAAGGGTTATATGCATGAATCTGGAGGGAATCGTGTGGATTTGGATCCGCTTGAGAGATTTATTTCTAATTGTCTGAGTACTAGTGTTTCAGAATAATTTGTAATCTAGATTACCTAAATCTTTTAAAATTGATTTTGTTTCTTAGAGTTATGAAAATTTTAGTTACAGGAGGTAGTGGATTTATAGGAAGTTGGGTTGTTGATAGGTTGGTTGATGGGGGTTATGAGGTTGTTGTGGTGGATAAGGTTAGGTATGATTGGATAAATAAGGATAGGGTTCAGTTTTGTGAGTGTGATATTTTGGATAGTGAGGGGTTGAATGGGGTTTTTGAGAGGGAGGGGTTTGATCTTGTTATTCATATGGCTGCTAATACTTTGCTTCGTAAGAGTATTGAGGATCCGATGTATGATGCTCGGTTGAATATTTTGGGGTCGATAAGTGTGTTGGAATGTTGTAGGAAGAATGGTGTTGAGAAATTGATTTATACTTCTACTGGAGGGGCGAGGGTTGGGGAGCCTAAGTATTTACCTGTTGATGAGAAGCATCCTTTGAATCCTATGAGTCCTTATGGGATATCGAAGCATAGTGTTGAGCATTATGTGGAGATGTACGGGGAGTTGTATGGTATTGATTATTTTATATTTTGTTTTGGAAATGTTTATGGGCCGAGGGATAGTGTTGATACTAAAAGATTGGTTCCGGTGTTTTTGGATAAGTTTCTTAAGAAGGAGAGGCCGATGATATTTGGGGATGGGGGGAAGACTAGGGATTTTATTTATGTGATGGATTTGGTAGATTTTATGATTGGGAGTATTGATAAGATGGGCAAGACTGAGAATAGGTTGTTTCATTTGGCTAATGGTAAGGAGGTTAGTGTTAATGAGATGGTTAGGATTATGAAGGAGGTTAGTGGTTCGGATGTTGAGCCCTTGAAAGTTGATGAGATTAAGGGAGAAGTTGATAGGATTGTTTTGGATACTCGACTTGCTAGGGAGGAATTGGGGTGGAATCCTGAGACTAGTATTGAAGAGGGGTTGAGGAAGAGTTGGGAGTGGGTTGAGGGTCGGGATTGATTTCTACGCTTTCGGATTTGACTTCGTCTAAATCCTTCGCTAAAGTGTTGGTAGTGCTAAATAATTATTAGATCGAGATTGTGGTTTTCTTTGAAGTTGAATATAACTTAATAGATTGTGATTATTATCTTTTATTAAATTTTCTTTCGATTCTGTTTAGTTGTTTTTTCATTTCTCTTATTTCTTTCTCTGCAACACGGTTAACTTTGTAGTCGTATTCTGCTCTTAGTCTGTCTCTTTCTGCGGCTCGATTTTGCGACATTAATATTACTGGGGCTTGGAGTGCTGCAAGGCATGAAAGGACTAAGTTTAATAATATGAAGGGGTAGGGGTCGAAGGGTTGTCCTGATTGGTATTTTGACCAGTAGTATGTGTTGACGATTATCCAGAGGATTAGGATTGCGATGAATCCTAGGATGAATGTCCAGGATCCAGCCCATTTTGCTAAGCCGTCGGAGGTTTTTTGTCCTATGGTTAATTTTCTTTTGTCTTGGAAAGGTATTTTTATTCCTTTAGTTAATTTAGAAGTTATTTTTTCAACTTTTTTCTCTGTTTTTTTTAGATCTGTTGTTATAGAGTTGTTTTTTATTATTAGTTTTTTTTGGTTTGCGTTCTTGCGTGGCATTTTATCACTTCTCTTTTGTTTGTGAAAGGTTAAGAGGTTTATATAGGTTTTTCTTGGGGGGTTTTATAGGGGTTTTACTGGAGGTTTTACTGGGGTGGAGTTGTAACTAAGTAGTGGTTATAAATGGGAAGGTTTATAAGTGTGGGATAGGTTGATTTTTTATGGTAAGGTTAATTCAGGTCTTGAGTGAAGCGAAAGGTTCAAATCATGGAGGTGTATGTAGATTTGATTTTCCGAAGACTAGTGATAATAATAATGAATTTTATGTGAAGCATTGTAGTAGAATGAATCATAAAGGAGATAGTAGTTTTGCTTATCAGCATCAACCGGTTTATGAGGCGGTCACTTGTGAAATGGCAAGAATATTGGGTCTTGAGACTCCAAATTTTTATGTTCTAATGAATGATCAAGATAACTTGGGATTTGTATCTTTTGGGGGGCAGAAAATGGATATTAAGCCTCATCAACCTTTTTATTTTGCGTCTGAAATGTTAGTTCATCCAAAAAATGAGAGTATTAGCGAGGCTGCTAAAATCTTAGAACAAGAAGAATTCTATTTGAATATGTTAATGATTTCAGATGTCGTTGGTAAAAAGAATAATTATATTCATGATCCTCATTCTGATCGAGTGATTTATGTTGATTTGGGGTGTAATATTGTTGATGCTCATGAAAATATTATGGCGTTTAAAACAAGACATAAATCTCCATTAAAGAAAAAAGATAGAAGGAATGCTGTGAAAAAGTTTAGTAGATATGAAATTGTAACTAAGAAAGGCGAAGGGGGTAAAATTGGCTTGATGGATTTTTTGGAATCTCCAAGAGATATGAAATTACTTTCTTTGAATCCAAGGGGAAATGTTAGATTAGATTCTTTAATCCCTAAGATTGAAATTGATGAAATTGTTGAGAGATTGATAGCTGGATTGTATTTGGGTAAGGGACTTTCAAAAAATGGTGATAACATTTATCTTAATAGAATTAAATAATTTTCAATACATTTATTAATTTATATTTCTAGATTGTTTTATGGTTAAGATCAAATCTGGGATAGAGATTCATCAGCAATTGGATACTCACAAGTTGTTTTGTGAATGTCCTTCGGTGTTGAGGAGTGATGATGCTTCTTTTAAGATTAATAGGAAATTGCATGCTGTGGTTGGGGAAGAAGGTAAGGTTGATGTTGCGGCTGAGCATGAGGCCTTGTTGGATCGGGAGTTTGTTTATGAAGGGTTTGATAGTACTTGTTTGGTTGAGCTGGATGAGGAACCGCCTAGGTTGATTAATTTGGAGGCCTTGGAAATTGGATTGCATGTTGCTATGTTGTTGAATTGTGAGATAGTTCCGATTTCGCAGATTATGAGGAAGACTGTTGTTGATGGTTCGAATACTAGTGGGTTTCAGAGGACTGTTTTGATAGCTCGGGACGGGTATGTTGAGACGGAGAGTGGGAGGGTTGGGATTGATAATGTTTCTTTAGAGGAGGATTCGGCTAGAGTTGTTGGGGGGAAAGGTGGAAGTGGTAAGGGTGGGGGTGGGGATGGTAGTGATGAAGATGATAATGATGAAAATGATGAAGATGGGAAGAGTGGAAGTGGGAAGAAGACTTATAGGTTGGATAGATTGGGGATTCCGTTGATTGAGATTGGGACTGCGCCAGATATTAAAACGGCTGAGCAGGCTAAGGGGGTTGCTTTGCATTTGGGAGATATACTTAGGAGTTGTAAGGTTAAGCGAGGGATTGGGACAATAAGGCAGGATGTTAATGTTTCTATTTCTGGGCATCCGAGAGTTGAGATTAAAGGGTTTCAGGATGTTAAGATGTTTGTTCCTACGATTGAGAAAGAGGTTTTACGTCAGGGGAAGAATTTGGGTAAGGTTGGGAAGAAAGGTAATGAGTTAAAGGGAGAGGTTAGGAATGCTCTTGCTGATGGGAGTAGTGAGTTCTTACGGCCGATGCCAGGGAGTGCTAGGATGTATCCTGAGACGGATTTGCCTTTGCTTCGGATTGAGAAGAAGATTATTGATAAGGCTAAGAGGAGTTTGCCTAAACTTAGGAGTGAGGTTAAGAAGGAATTGGTTAAGAAGGGGTTGATGGAGGAGGAAGTAAGTGGGTTGTTGAAAAGTGGGAAGATTGAGGAGTTTAATGGATTGTTTAAGATTCTTAGGGATAGTAGGTTTGTGTTTAGGATTTTGATTGAGATTCCTAAGGAAATTGGAAGGAAGGAAGGGAAGGATGCTGAATCGGTTGATGATTTGTTGACGATTGATGTTGTGGAGAGGATTGTTGATGGAGTTAGTAAGGGGGAGATTGATAGAGGTGATGTTAAGCATGTTATGGAGGAGATTGTTAAGGGTAAGTCGGTTGAAGATGCTATTGGAATGGAGAAGGTGGATCTGGGAGATGTTGAAAGTGAGATTGTTAAGTTGGTTAAGAAGAAGCCGGGGCTTTCTGTTGGGGGGTATATGGGGTTGATAATGAAAGAGTTTAAGGGGAAGGTGAGTGGGAAGGAAGTTAGTGAGATACTTGGAAAGTTAGTTAAGTGATAGATTTATAAATTCTTGTTAGATTGTTTTAAGATGCTTAGAACACATAATATTGGTGAGGTTAATGAAAAGTTAGTTGGGAAGAAGGTAAAGCTTTGTGGGTGGGTGGATAGTATTAGGGAGCATGGGAAGGTTATTTTTCTTGATGTTAGAGATAGGTATAGTAAAATTCAGGCTGTGATTGTTAAGAGTAATGGTGATTTTGGTTTGGCTAAGGGGTTGACGAAGGAGAGTTGTGTGTTGGTTGAAGGAGAGGTTAATGCTCGGCCGAAGGGGACAGAGAATAAGGAGTTGAGTACTGGTAATGTGGAGTTGTTTATTGGGAAGCTTGAGGTTTTGAGTAAGAGTCCTGCCTTGCCGTTTGAGATTAATGAGGGAATTGAGAATGAAGAGCTTCGATTGAAGTATAGGTTTTTGGATTTGAGGAGTGAGAGGATGCATAAAAATATTATGTTGAGGAGTGATACATTACATGCAATTAGGGATTTTTATCATAATGAGGGTTTTGCTGAAATTGAAACTCCGATATTGGCGAAGTCGACTCCTGAAGGAGCTAGAGATTATTTGGTGCCTAGTAGAAATTTTAAGGGGAAGTTTTATGCTTTGCCACAATCGCCTCAATTGTTTAAACAATTATCTCAGGTTGCAGGGTTTGATAAATATATACAAATTGCTAGATGTTTTAGAGATGAGGATTTGAGGAGTGATAGGCAACCGGAGTTTACGCAGATAGATGTTGAGATGTCGTTTATAGAGCAGGATGATATTATTGAGAAAACTGAAAAAATGCTTGTTGAGGTTTTTGATAAAGTTTTAGGGGTCAAGGTTAAGACTCCATTTCCTAGAATTGGTTATGATGAGGCTATGAAAAAATATGGGAGTGATGCTCCAGATCTTCGGAAGGATAAAGGTGATAAGAAAGAGTTTGCGTTTTGTTGGGTAGTTGATTTTCCGTTGTTTGAGAAAAGTGATAATAGATGTAAGAGCACACATCATCCATTTACGATGCCTGTTGTTGGTAAAAATAAATTGGATTTTGATTCAGGTAGTAAGTCAGTTGCTTATGATGTGGTTTTGAATGGGGTGGAGATTGGTGGTGGGAGTATAAGGATTCATGATTCTGATATTCAGGAGAAGGTTTTTGATATTTTGAAGCTTTCAAAAAATGAGGTTAAGGATAAGTTTGGGTTTTTGTTGGATGCTCTTAGTTTTGGTGCTCCGCCTCATGGAGGTATTGCCTTAGGGTTTGATCGTCTTATGCAGATAATGAGTGGAGAGGAGAGTATTAGGGAAGTAATTGCATATCCTAAAAATAAGGAGGCTAGGGATGTTATGTTGGATGCGCCTTCGGATGTTGATAATAAACAGTTGAAAGAGTTGGGAATAGAAGTTTTGAATAGTGGTAAAAAAAAGAGTGGTAAGAAAGGGAAGAAGAAATAAGATAAGGATTCTAGCTATTGGAGATCCGCATGGAGATCTTGAAAAGATAAAAAAGATTCCTGTTGAGAATGTTGATTTAATATTGATTCCTGGGGATTTGAGTAAGGCTGATATTGCTCGGAAGATAAATTTTGGTAGAATTAATGGGAAGGAGAGTAGTGATGCCTTGAAGAGGAAAGCTTTTATGGAGATTTATAAAAGTACATTTGCAGTTCTTAGATATTTGGGTAAGAAAGCTCCCGTATATTATATCTGGGGAGATTTTGATTATAGCGATAAGGCGGTTAAAAAAGGTATTAAAGATTTTGGAAGTAGTTTGCCTTTTTTTAGTAAGGAGTTTAAGAAGATTGATAATGTAAGGGCTATTAGGGATAAGAAAGTTAGGTTTAGAGGGTTGAGTATTGGAGGGTTAGAGAGGTTTGAGGATGTGAATTGGGTTCGGGATTTTAGGCCGGATGAGTTTGATAAGAGGATGAAAGTTGCTAGGAAAGAGACAAAGAGGGCTAAGAAGATTCTTGGTAAGTTTGGGAAGGTAGATATATTGTTGTGTCATCAGCCTCCATTTGAGGTGCTTGATAAAGTTAGTAACCCTGTTGCCCCTAAGAGGTGGAATGGGAAGAATGCGGGGAGTGAGTTAATATTGGATTATGTTAAGAAGAAAAAACCTAAGTATGTTTTTTGTGGGCATATTCATGAAGGGAAGGGGATGAAGAAGGTTGGGAAGACTGTTGTTTTTAATTTGGGATGTTGTGGGTGGAAGGTTGTTGAGATTGAATAATTTTATATAATGATTATTTCTTAGTAAGTTATGGATAAGAAGGTTATTGATAAGAAAGTTGTAGGGAAGGAAGCGAAGGGGATTCTTGATAAGTTTGCTAAGGCTCTTGAGAGGGTTGATTCTAAGGATAGTGATAGCTGGTTTGTGGATAGGGATGAGTTTGAGAGGGAGGAGGGGAAAGGGGAGAAGTGTTGGGAGTTTAAGGAGAAGTTTTTGGGGAATGCTCCGAGGGTGGATGGGGATTTTGTGGTTGCGGAGAAAGGAGGGTGGAAGTGATGGTTTTGAGTAGAAGTAGACTTAAGGTTCTTCAGGATTCTTATGAGCGTCTTGAGATGTATGTTAAATCTAAGAGGAATAGTGAGGGAAAGTTAGCTGAGAATTTATTCTGGGATGGTAAATTTAATGGATTGGATTCTAATTTCTGTAATTTAGTTAATAGTTATGATAGTTCAGATACAGATGTTTCAGATTGCAAGGTTAGATATGATTCGCTTATGGAATTTGTGGAATCAGAAGCTTCGGAGGTATCTGGAAATCAGGAGTCTTAAAATGATAAAAGAAAAATTAAAGTTGATTAAATCTGGGAAGCTTTCGGCTGTTGATAATGTTAAAGGGTTTATTGATAAGATTAAGAGGGAGAATAAGAAGATGAATATTGTGTTGCATGTTAATGGTGATGCTGTTGAGCAGGCTCGGGTGGTTGATGAGAAGATTAAGAAAGGGAAGACTGGGAAGTTGGCGGGTTTGGGGTTTTTGGTTAAGTCAAATATTAATGTTGAGGGGTTGATTGCTAATTGTGGTTCTCGGACTTTGGAGAATTATAAAAGTACTTATGATGCTACGGTTATTAAGAAATTGCTTAGCGAGGATGCTGTGGTTTTGGGGATGGCTAATATGGATGAGTTTGCTTGTGGTGCTAGTGGGGAGAATAGTGCGTTTGGGGTTTGTGTGAATCCTGCTGCTAAGAGTAGGGTTCCTGGAGGGAGTAGTAGTGGGGCTGCTAGTGGGGTTGCTGCAGGGTTTTGTGATTTTGCTCTTGGTTCGGATACTGGGGGGTCGATTAGGAATCCTGCGAGTCATTGTGGAGTTGTGGGGATGAAGCCGAGTTATGGGATGGTTAGTAGGTATGGGTTAGTTGATATGGCTATGAGCTTTGATCAGATTGGGCCTCTTGCCGAGGATGTTGCTGGTTGTGAGGTTGTGTTTGATGTGATAAAAGGTAAGGATGATAATGATGCTGTGAGTCGGGATTTTGTGGAAGCAAGTTCTTCAAAGGATTTGAAAAAGATGAAAATAGGGGTTTTGAATATGAGTGCCGATCCTAGAATATGGGAGTTGGTTACTAATAGGATTAAAGAGGTTAAAGGAGATAAGTGGAAGGTTACTAGTTTTAATTTGGGGCATGTGGATCTTGGGATTCAAACTTATTATCCGATTGTTTATGTTGAGTTTTTTTCTGGGACTCGGAAGTTTGATGGGAGGAAGTATGGTTTGAATATAGATGAGGTTGGGGGTAAGGAAGTGTTGAGGCGTATAATTGGGGGTGGGGAGATAAGTAAGGCGGAGTTTGCGGGGAAGTATTATCGTCGTGCTTTGAAGGCTAAGAAGATAATTGCTGATGAATTTGAGAAGGCTTTTGAAAAGTTTGATTTTATTATATTGCCTACTGTTCCTAAGTTGCCTCATAAGGTTGGGAAGAGGTTGAGTCTTGATGATGAATATGATTATGATGCTTTGACTGTTTTGGCTAATTTGGCTGAAGTGCCTGCTATTAGTGTTCCTGTTGGTTTTGTGAATGATAAGGGGGAAGAGGTTCCGGTTGGGTTGCAGATTCTTGGTGCGCGTGGGAGCGATGAGGGGTTGTTGGGGGTTGCGAAGGTGTTTGAGGGTGAGGAATAGTCTTAGAGATTAAAATTTTTAACAGAATTTAGGTAAATTTAAAAACCCTATATTCTGATATTTATTATGGTAAATTATGATAGGTATACTGATTCCACTGTACATGTTGCTAATGAAATTCGAGATAGATTGATCGAGTTTTATCATGAGATTCATGTTGCAAATTTATCTTTTTTTGGATTCCCTTATGGGCATATTGTGGGGGGTTTGAGAAATAAATTAGATGTAGGTTCAAAGTGTACTCCAGAAGAGATTGCTAAGGCTTATATAAATGAATGGAATGATGAAGAAGTTTTACTTTGTTCTGTTGAACCAGTTCAATCCAATGGTGAAGTGGGTAAAATATTTGTATATTCGCCGGATAGAGTGGTATTGGATCGATGTGAAAAAGTTGCTAAATTAATTCATGAGGATATGAAAGTAGAAGAATATTTTGGTCATTTGGTGTAAGTCTTGATGGTTATACTAACTTAATGTTCAATATAAAGATAGTAGGTTATAAGATTTAGGTTAATTGTAACTCAGGGCAGTTTTAGGAAGATTTTTAAATTAAGGGTTGATTTCTGAAGTATGGGATTTAAGGAAGAATTGAGTAATGTGATTGAGTTAAGTAGTGAGGAGCTTGGGAAGATTCCTAAGGGGTTTCAGAGGATTGGGGATATTGTGATTATTGGTTTGTTGAGATTTGAATAAGAGGATTTATATATGTGTATGCATATGTGTATGCATGGTAAAAGTTATATCATTATCGAATGAGGCATATGGGAAATTGAAGTCTATGAAGAGAGATAGGTCTTTTTCTGAAGTTGTTGTTGAGTTGGTTGATGATAATAGAGAAAGAAGAAAACAGAATCTTATGAAATTTGCTGGAGTTTTTGCTAAAGATGCAGATAAATGGGATAAAATTAAAAGTCAGATTTATGAAGATAGAGAGAAGTTTAAATTAAGAGATTATAAGTTTTGAAAATGTATTGTTTAGATACTAATATTGTTATAGATTTATTGAAAGGGGATAGGGAGTTATCTTTAAAGCTGGATAGTATTGAAGGGAGATTGTTTATTTCACCCATAACTATATTTGAGCTGTTTAAAGGAATAATTAATGAAGATGAAGTTAGGGTTATTGAAGATATGTTGTCTGAGTTTAGTATTTTAGAGTTTTCTATTGATGTAGGTAAGACTTTTGGCGAGCTGTTTAGAAATTTAAAAAATTCTGGAAGAACGATTCCAGAATCTGATTTAATGATTGCATCTTTTATTAAATCACATAATCTGATCTTTGTTACACGTGATAAGAAACATTTTGATAATATTGGCGTTAAGGTTGAATTTTGGTAGGTTATTTAAATGGTTAATTGATTTCTGAAGTATGGGATTTAAGGAAGAATTAGTTGGAGTGATTGAATTGAGTAGTGAGGAGCTTGATAAGATTCCTAAGGGGTTTCAGAGGATTGGAGATATTGTGATTGTGGATCTTAGTAGGTTTGATGATTCTCGGAAGGTTGAAATTGGGGAGGGGATTTTGAAAGTGTTTCCTTATATTAAGACGGTTTGTAGTAAGGAGGGGCCTATTGGTGGGGAGTTTAGGGAGCCTTCGGTTAAGGTGGTTGCGGGTCTTGAGGATACGGTTGTGACGCATGTTGAATCGGGGATTAAGTATAGGTTTGATGTTTGTAAGATTATGTTTGCTAAGGGGAATATGGTTGAAAGGGTTAGGATTCCTAAGTTGGTTAAGGATGGAGAGGTTATTGTGGATATGTTTGCGGGGATTGGGTATTTTTCGCTTGGGATTGGGAAATTGGCTAGGCCTGAGAAGGTTTATGCGATTGAGTTGAATCCGGTTTCGTTTGGGTTTTTGGAAGAGAATGTTGGGTTGAATAAGATTTCGGATAGGGTTGAAGTGGTTAATGGGGATAATCGGGAGGTTATTGATGGGTTGGTTGCTAATGGTGTGAGGGCAGATAGGGTTGTGATGGGGTATTTGCCGCCTCCGAAGGAATTTCTTCCATGGGCGTTTAAGATTGTTAAGGATAATGGGGTTATTCATTATGAGGATTTGGTGAATGTGGATGATGTTGAAAATGAGGTTGAGAGGATTGTGAATGAGGTTCGTGAGGTTGCTAATGGGTGTGGGAAGGATGTGGAATTGGTAAGTGATAGGAAGATAAAGTCGTATGGGCCTAAGGTTGGGCATTGGGTGTTTGATATTAGGGTTGTGGGTAAGGTGTAGCTATATGCTGGAATATATCATAAACAAAGCTTTAAATACCCTATAATTGTCTGAATATTATCAGATTAATTAAATAATCATGGAGGATATAATGAAAGGTAAAGTAAAATTCTTTAATGTTTCTAAGAGATTCGGTTTTATAGCTGGAGACGATGGAAAAGAGTATTTTGTTCATCAAATGGGACTTAAAGAAGGCGTTAGAATTAACGAAGATGACACTGTAGTTTTTGATACTGAAGACGGAGACAGAGGACCTAAAGCGGTTAATGTTGCTTTGGATGATGGATCTAGTTCTGATAGTGGTGCTGATGAAGCTGCTCCTGCGGAATCGGAAGATGAAGCTGGTAGTGAAGAAGAAGCTGAGTCAGAAGATAGTGCTGATGAGTCGGAAGAAGAATCTAAAGACGAGTAAATCTTAGTGAATCTTAGTAGATAGTATTTTTTTTATTTTATTTTTGTTGTTGTTTTTGGTGGGGGTTGGTGAGTATTGGATAATTTTCTTATTTTTTACTCATTTTCCAAAGCATATTGAAGTAAGCAATATAACTTTCTGCGATCTTTTTATTTTTGATAACTATGCATTGAGGCTTATCGCCAAATAAAATTGTAGCTACCTGGTCTTTACTAATATCAACTAATACTGGTGTTCTAATAATCTTTGGAAGTATTTTTACTTCTGTTAGGGGGCTTTTCTTTCTCATTTCTACCCATTCTTTGGAGAAATCGTGATTGTATAATATTTTGCACTTTATACCTTTTTTTATACGTTTTTTATGCCATTCTTTGAAATAAGGGGCAAGAAATTCATTAGATTCTTTTGGAGCTCCTAGAATATAGAAAGTATCATCTTTATCTAATTTTTCAAGAATATCCTCAGTAAATGTTTTTATTCCTGATACTCCTTGCAAAATCTCTGCTTCTTGAGTGGGTTCTGCGAATTTACTTATTTCATCAAGTTCTGGTAAGATCTCTTCTACATCATTTATTTCGTTCTTTTTTGTTTCAATCAAATCTTTTAATCTTGAAGGGTTTTTAGCTTCGAATGTTCTCCCATTATTTTCTTTGGTTATTCCAACTAATCCTTTTTTGTTTAGTCTGTCTAGAATATCATATACCTTAGAATTTGAAACATTTGCCTCTTTTATTATATCTCCGATAGTTGATTTACCTATTCTTAGTAATGTTAAATAGACTCTGCTTTCGGCGTTAGTTAATCCTATTTTTTCAAGTATTTCATCATTCATGATTATAATATCTGTTGAAGCTATTTAAATACTTCGCCCCCCCGTGAGGAGATAATGTTTATAAGGGCTTTATTATCAAAACTTATTATATACTGATCGGAGGAATTGAATAAAATGGAAATAGATCCGAATAAGGAATCGCTAGAAAGAAATCATGTTCTTATGCATAAATATATAGAATCGGATGTGGCGAGAGCATTGGCTGATCCCTATAGGCAAGATAGACTGGAAAATTTTGTAGGGCTTATTCAAAAAGAATTTCAGGAAAGAGGATATCTATATTTGAGGGAATCTCCCGCATATATCCCTTATGAGTTATACAATCCAAATGATTTAGGGTTTGAGTTAAAGGGACTTGAATTAGGCACTGGGGAACATAGAATTAGTCATTATAGTGCATATCTTGATATCCCGTTTTTTGATCACACAGATGAGGATATTTTAATTGCTGAAACATTAGATCAAGAGAAAGGCTTATTGCATAAAATTTCTATGAATCTTGGAGCAGAAGGAATAGAGGTTTTAGGCGATTCTTCTAATAGAAAATCTAAGAAATATTCCAATATTGTTTTAGCGACTAATCAGGATATAAGAAAAACCTCTAATGGACTAGCTACTCACGTACAATCTTTGCACCAATCTAAAGAAAGTATCAAAATTCTTTTTAATAGTCTTATTCAGGGATTTGTTGGATATGAGGTTCACCCGTTTGAAGGAAAATCTTCTTTTAGGGTTCATAATGGTTTATCAGAAATAGAATTTAAGAAATATAGCCCAGGTATAAAAATATTAGGAAAAACTGCCTCGTTAATGGAGCCTGAATATATTGTTGGGCAACGGGGGGGTGGAAGATTACAATTATTCAATGAGGATAATCAGGGATATAGTCTAAAAGTTGATTTTAATGACGGAAGTGTTTTAACAATTGGGATGTCTATTCCAGATAATTGCGCATTTTTAGGATTTATTTGACTATTCTTTCCAAGCATGAAAAATATATAGGTGATCTTTGAAATTGTGGGTTTTTGGTTCTAAGAATGATTTTAGTTTTTCTTGGTTTTCTATTGTTAGATTGTTTTGGAAGTCGAAGAAGTGGAAGGTGTTGAAGATCGTTTCTAATTTTGGGAAGTTTAGATTTAGTGTGGTTTGTTTTTCGGTGTTGACTTGGAATCCTTGTTGTTTGAAATGGGTTGTTAATAGTGTTTTTAGTTCTTGTTTTTTGTTCTGTTCTGATTCATTTTTGGTATCTTGATTATTATTTAGGATTAGGTCTCGCATTTTTGGGATGTCGCCTTTGGGGCCGGGCATTATTATGATTATGTGGTTTTTGGTTACTCTTATTAGTTCGTTTAGGTAGTTTGGGTTTTTTAGTAAGTTGGATGGGATCCAGCCTGCGTAGGTGATGTTGAATTCTTTGTCTTTGAAAGGTAGAGTTGTTTCGTTATTTGGTTTGATGGCTTTGAGTTTGGTTTGAAGGTTCCTGGTTTTGGCTAGGTTGTTAATTGTTTCGGTGTTGAAGGGGTCGATGCAGGTTATGTGGCTTGGTGGTTGGTTTGAGTTTAGGAGTTTGATTGCTATTCTTGCGTTTGGGCCGGCTCCGATTTCTAGGCAGGGTTTGTTTTTGAAATTTGTTGTTGATAATAAGAGCGGGATTTCTTTAGTGTCTTGTTCGGTGCTTGCCTTTAATAGGGCTTGGTAGGCTTCTGGGAATTGGAAGGGTTTCATTTTAATGGTAAGAGTCTACAGCAGAAATTAAAGGTTTCGGTTGCTTCATCTAGCTCTTCGTTTTCTGATATTTCTTTGGATAATCTTAAGAACTTACTTATTAGGTCTATTCTATCTTTTGGAAGTGCATAATTTTTGATTATCTTTGTTACTTTTATTAGTCTTTTTTTAGGGAGGTAGTATTTTGGTTTATTTTCGTAGATTGTTGAAAAGTTTACTCTTCTTCTTTGCATTCGTCCATGTCTTCTTAACATCTCATTTTCTAAACACGCTACTGTATTCACTGCAATTTCTAGTTTATCATACCAATTAGACTGATCTACCTCGGCCATATCTATTTCATATTTGTACTCGTCTCCATTATGTGTTAATGTGGCTATTCTTGTTAGCATCTTATTTCTTAACATAGATTCTAGGTTTTTTATAAGTTATCTCCCATGCTAAGTTGTAGCAATAGGCTCCGACGTTTTCTACTTTGATTAGGTCTTCTTCTTTTAGGTGTTCGTTTATGTTTGTTAGGTTGTCGTTTCCGAAAAGTAATGGGCCTGATAGTTGGTAGGTTTGTTTTTTCTGGTTATTGGTATTTTTTATATGAGAGTTTTTTATTTTTGAGAATTTGTAATTAGCTAATGTTATTTTTGGGAGTAGATTTATTCCGGCGTCTAGGATTGCTATGTTCTTTTTGTTTTTGGTTTTTATTGATATTACTTTTGTGATTAGTTCGAAAGTATCGGCTGTTAGATATCTTCCGGGTTCTAGGATTATTGTTTTGTCTTTTTGGATTTGGGTTTTGAAGTTGGTTGCTATTTGTTTGATGTAGTCTTCTAAAGTGGTTTGTTGGTTTTTTAGTTGGGGTTTGTCTGGGAGGCCTCCGCCTAGGTTTATGTATTTTATTTCAGGTAGTTGGGTTGTTAGGTTGTTTGTTATTTCTTTTGCTTGAGATAGGAATTCTTGGTATTGGGTTAGGTTTTGTTGGGTTCCGGGATGGAAATGGAGGGCTATTATTTTTAGGTTTTTGTTTTTGGCTTCTTTTAATAAGTTTGGTAGTTGGTTTTTGGAGAAACCGAATTTATCTTCTTTTAATGAGATTCTGATTCCGATTTGGAATGGATTGGTTTTTGAATTGGATTTTGTTAATATGTTGTGGATTTTGTTTAGTTCTGATAATGAGTCGATGTTGATTAGGAATTTGTTTTTGATTGCTAGTTCTAGTTCTTCTTGGGTTTTGGCTGGGCCGTTGAATATTAATTGTTTTTTTGGGGTTTCTTGGATTTCTTTTAAGGAGGTTACTTCGAAATGGGATCCTTCTGATGATAAGTCTTTTAGAAGTTGATGATGGGAGTTGGTTTTTACGGAGTATGCGATTATATGGTTTTTTAGATATTTAGTTGTTAACTCTGATAGGTTTTGGTAGTTGGTTTTTAGTTGGGTTGGGTTGTAGAGGAGGTGGGGGGTTTTTGGGGTCATGTATAGGCTCTCCTGGTTTCTAGTAAAGTTTCTTTCCCTGTTTCTAAATCAACTCTGGTTATTTCTGATCTCATTAATCCAAAACCTCTTATACCAAACAAAAATCTTGTTTCATAAACTAAAAATTCTTGAGATTGTTCGGTATTTCTAAGGTCATATACGTTTGTTCCTTCTGAAAACCATCCTTTATAGTAATTGATTCTAAATTGACGGTCATTTAAGGATGGGATGGTTATTTGAATATCTGTTCTCCATATACTTCTATCTATTTTCGGATTGTTATCATATAGTAGATTTCTAGCTAGTTTATGCAATTTTAACCTTGGACCTGTTCTTTCTCTTACTAAGTTTATTTTTCTGATTAGGTCTCCCAAGTTTTCACATTGATCTTCTATGCTTTGTCTAGTGGTTGTCATATTATTTAGTTAGTTGACGATTCTTTTATAAAGGTTTCTTTTTATGGTTTGTTATGTATAATTTTGATAATTCGAAGAAGAGTATTCTTGGGAAGGAAGATAAGAGTAGTATTGGGGAGGTTGATAGTAGGATAGTTGGGTTGTGCGATGTTGTGAATGGTAGGGATGATATGTTTACGACTAGTTCGTGTAGTGGGAGGGTTGTTTTGATAAGGGATTCGGATAAGAAGGAAAGTGGGTTGTTTTTGTTTAGGTCCCATGAGTTGATTTCGTTTGAGGAATTGAAGAGGGAGATTGAGAGGGTTGCTGGGGAGGTTTCTAGTGGAATGGTTATGTTTAAGCAGGAGCCGTGTTTGTTGGTTGTTTCGTGTAAGGATGATGGGGTGATGGATTGGTTGTTTGGAATTGCTAGGAATAATGGGTGGAAGAAATCGGGGGTTTTGGGGGGTAAGAAGAGGTTGGTTGAGTTGATGAGTAGTGGTTCGTTGGAGTTTCCGGTTGCTAAGGATGGGAGGGTTTTGGTTGATGATTCTTTTTTGAAAGTTGTGGTTGAGAGGGCGAATAGGAATCTTGTTAGGAGTTGGGAAAGGATTGGGGGATTGAAGGGGATGATAGAGGGCTAGTAATTTTATATAATCGGGTAGATTATCTATTAGTAGATTATAACTTATTTTAAATACTGGTTTTGTTAAGTTTGGTAATGGCAACAAGTCCTTTAGTTAGTAATAAACAAATACATGGTGTTGCTGGTGCTTATGAGGTTTTTAAGGAACTGGATTTACAAAGGTTTAGGGAGGGAGGGTTTACGACTAAAGTTGTGTATTATTTTGGAAAAGGCAACACTCCACAGGGATCTGAATCTGCTTTATTTAAGGGGGTTGCATTGTGTTATCAAAGAGTTTTTCTTCCAAGTCCGGTTTATACTTTTGACAATCAACTTTCTAATAAAGGAGTTCTTCTAGCTACTGTTCTAAATGAACCTCCAAAAAAACTAGAATTTTGTCTGACTGCACGAACAGACTCAGAATATTTTGGATTACAGGAATTTAGAGATCGGTCTGTACCAGAACTATTTGCACGAGGGTATGATAGAGATAATCTGGATCATGACTCTGTATTTTGGCTTCATCTTGGTAAGGGAGAACCAGAAGAAGAGCCTTTTATTTCTGTAAGTTCTCATGGACTTTGGGTGCAAAGGGATTCCTTGGATGGTAGGACGGTTTTCACTGAACGAGATTTAGATGGGTTTCGTTCTTTATCTAATTCTTCTTTATCACATAAAAATTTATAAAGAAAAAGGAACTAGGTATTTTATAAAAAGGTGAAAATTAAAATTCACTGATAGTTAAATGACTAGAATTACAGGGTCATTTATTCATAATCAATTTTATCATGGGGGTGATCAAATTGAATAAGGAGGTGATCTCTTTTTTGTGTACTTAGTTGAACCTTAAGTTCTAATAAATAATGCAACACTTATATATAAATGTTGTGTTGAAAAACGAATAGATGTAAGGAGGAATAAAAAGAAGAGAAAATGGTTTTAGATTTTGCGAAAGAGGCGATCGATAATTTAGATAGTCATAGTATTAACTTTGACGAGCTGAAGGCAGGTAAGGCTAACATTAAGGTGTTTGGTGTTGGAGGGGCTGGTGGGAATGCGGTTACTTGGCTTTTTAATAAAGGTATTAATGGGGCGGGAGTTTATGCTGCGAATACTGATGCTTTGCACTTGAGTATTACCAAGGCTGATGAGAAGATCCTTATTGGAAAGGAGTTGACTCGAGGTTTAGGTGCTGGAGGTAAAAGTGAAGTTGGTCGTGAGGCTGCTAAAGAATCTATTTCTGAGATTAAGAAGGCTGTAAATGGAAGTGATATGACGTTTATCATTGGGGGTATGGGTGGTGGAACTGCAACTGGAGCATGTCCTGTAATTGCGCAGATGGCTAAGGAAGCCGGTGCTGTTGTAATTGGGGTTGTGACTATGCCTTTTGAATGTGAGAAAGCTAGAATTGATAAAGCTGAATTTGGCTTGCAAGAACTTAGGGATCATGTTGATACTGCTATTGTTATTGATAATAATAGATTGGTTGATATTGCTGGTCAGTTGCCTATTCAACAGGCCTTTGCTGTGGCTAATGAGTTGATTAGTACGATGATTAAGGGAATTGTTGAGACGATTACTTTGCCGAGTTTGATTAATTTGGACTATGCTGATGTTAGTACGATTATGAAGAAGGGCGAGGTTGCTGTTATTGGTATTGGCGAGGCGGATTCGAGTGATAGGGTAAACGAGGCCGTTAGACAGGCTCTTACACATCCATTGTTAGACGTGGATTATAGAGGTGCTAGCGGAGCTTTGATACATATTACTTGTGGTCCAGATATGAAGCTTGAGGAATTTAGTCAGGTTGGTAAGTTGATTACCGAGAATATTGCGGCTGAGGCTCAGGTTATTATTGGTGCCAGAATTAACAAAGACTTTGAAGGTAAGGTTAGAGTTATTACAATAATGACTGGAGTTAATAGCCCGTATATTTTGGGTAAGCAGAGAATTCAAGATCTTGAAGTAGCTAGTCATTCAGAGTTCAACGAATTAGGAATAGATGTTGTTAGATAAAGATAGTTAAGGGGAAGTCCATGTCTTATTTTTTATGCCCGCTCTGGAGAAATCCGGGGTGGGCTTTTTTTATGTTTTTATGATAATACAAATGTTTAAAAGAGGAGTTTTCGATTTTCATGTATGAGTGATGTTTTTGATGAAGGAGAAGTTCGGAAGAGTCTGGAAATGGCTAAGGAAGTTGAGTTGCAACCGTTTGAGCAGGCTGTGGCTCGGATGGCGAGGGAGGAGGGGGGGATTGATTTGAATGATAAGGATATAATTGCTATTCATAGAGTTTGTAATTTGTGTGATGAGATTTTGAGGAAGCAGTTTAATGGGAAGAGTTCTGGTAAGTAGGTTTTTCTTTTTCTTGGTAGTCTGATAATAGCCATGATTCTGAATCTTTTGTTATGTTTGTAGAACTTGGGAGATTAGATAAATCAATATATAGATTTCCAATTCCAAATGCTCTTTCGATTCCCATTACATATCTCCTCGTCTTAATTTCTTTAGAGGTTTGTAGAATCTGTTTCCGTATGCGTTGAAGAATAGACGGCCGGTTAGTTCGGGTTTTTTTCTTTGTTTTGATATTGTTTTGTCTCTGTCCATTTTATATCCAAAGGTCATGACTAGTTCTATTTCTTCTGGTGAGTTTATTGCGTTTTCTATTGTTGCTTCTGAGAAGGCTCCGATCCAGCTTCCTGAGAGGCCTAGTGAGCTTGCTTTTAATAGTATGATTTGTGCTGCTGCTCCGGCATGGTGTTTGATGTATTTTTTTGCGCGTTTGTCGAAGAGTCTTTTTGCTTGGGTGTCTTTAGAGGTCATTACGATGACGTAGGGTGCTTTTTCGATGTGTCTTTGTTGGCAACCTTCGGCTATGTCTTTTATGATGTCTGGGTCGTCTACTATTGTGAAAGATAGGATGTGGATGTTGCCGTGTGTGAATGCTTTGTTTGCGGTTTCTACTAATTCAACTATGTCTTCTATAGGGGGTTTCTCGTTTGTGTATTTTCTTATTTGGACTGTGTTTGTTATTGCTTCGTCGAGTTCCATTTTTATAAAAGGGGAAGGGGTTATAAAAAGGTTTTGTGGATGTATGAGTGAATGGATTGTAGGTAGTGTAATGTAGGTGTTTGAGATACGTAAGTGTTCTTGATAGATGTTTGTAAAAAAACGTCCCGGGCTGGACTCGAACCAACGACAACGCGATTAACAGTCGCGCGCTCTACCAACTGAGCTACCGGGACACCTAGTAATTTTAGAGAGAAATGGTATTTAAATTTATTCATTTGTTAGTTCAATCTTCCGATAAAGGTTCTTCTTGGTTTTTCTTTTTTCTGTGTCTTTCTAATCTGCCGTAGACGTGGCCTTGTTTGCTTCCTTGGACTAAAGATGTGATTGATTGGATTGCGTCGTCCATTTCTTCGGCTGGGCCGATGATTCCGATTTGGTTGTCGTGGAGTGAGAGGTTGCAGTTTGTTAGGTTGCTTAGGGTTTTGAGGGTTCTTCCGTGGGTTCCGATGATTCTTGCTCGGACTCTTTCTAGATCGTTTCTTTTGGTTAAGTCTTTTATGTTTAGGGTTTGTAAGATAATATTTTCGTTAGTTAAGTCTAATGCTGAGTGGGCTGAGAAACCTAGGTTGATTGCTTCGAGAACTTCTAGGGCTATGAATTCTTTGTCGGCTTTTCCTGTTGCGAAGACGTTTTTGCCTTTGTTTGTTAGTTTGATGTTTAGCTCTGTCTCTATCTTTTTTTTGTTCGTTAGAACTTCTTTGAGGTTTTCGATGTATATTTCTTGTACCATTCCATATGAAGTTGATAGGGGTTTATATTTTTTGTTGTTAGAAGTATTTGCTTGATTCTTCAACTAAACTTTGTTTTTTATTATATGCTGATTTGTAGGTTTGGAGTTCAATAGGTGAAAGTCTACTTCTTAATGCGTTTATTCCTAAGGGCCCTCTTTGTTCCTGATTTTGTTCTTCTCTCATGATAATTGCTGCTAATTCGCCTATTTCTTTTGATGATGCCTTTCTTTTTAGATTGTTGATATATGTTAAAAGGAACATACTGAAAGCTCTGCTAGAATAATTCTTCTTACTGGAGGGAGGTTCTACTTCGTCCATTTTGGTGATTTAGAATAGTTGAATGGGTTAATAAGTCTTGTTATTTGTGGGAATCAATCTATTTAATAGAGAAGATAAATATTTATAATAGCAAAGATATATAAAATTTCATGGCAGGTCGTGTGACTTTAGATAAATTTGATGTTTTTTATGATTTAAGAGGTTCTTTTCCTAATAATGAGGCTCTTGGAGAAAGGACTAGTGTTGATAGATTTGGAAAATTATTGGAAATGATTGGTGAATGTTCTAACATTAAAGATACGTTTATTACGAGTTATGGTTCGAATGAGAAGTTTATGTTTGATGAGGTTAGTGTAGGCCAAACGGGAGTCACTGTTAACCCTGTTATTCTTAGTTATAAGGATGGAGGATTTGAATATCTAAAAGGTTTTGCGGGAAGTGGGAAGGCCGGATTTAAGTATAATTGTAGATTGGTTGTTCCTAGTGATAGATTTATTTTATTTTACACTCATAAGGTTGAAGATGAAAAATTGTTAGCTGAAGTTTCTAAATAATTTAAAACTCACTAGAAACTTCTTTGATGAATCCTTTCTTTTTTAGCCAGTCTATTGCTGCTGGGGTGTATTTGAATAGGATGTCGCCTTTTTTGTCTCCTTCGAATTCCCAAGGTTTTACGATTACTGTGTCGCCGGGACGGATCCAGAGTCTTCTTCTTAGGGATCCTGGGATTCTGCAGTTTCGTTCTTTGTCGTCTAGGCATTTTACTATCATTCGGTTTCCGCCGACTCGTTGTTCGACCATTCCTATGACTTCGCCTTCTCTTGGGGTTCTGACTCTGACTACTTCTGTTGAAACAGCAGGGCGTGGTGCGTTTTTCTTTGATTTGTCTTTTGGTTTTGGTTTTTTTATGTACATGGTAATGTGTAAGAAATTAGGTATATAAGTGTTGGGTTGGTGTTAAGAAAAGTGTATTTTTTAGAGAAAGATTTATGCTGGTCTCAACATCCATAATCTTTGTACGGCTTCTCTTAGTTCTCTGATTTCAGGATATTCTTGAAATTCAAAATTCTCATGTTCTTCAATTATTTCTTCCTCGGTTTCTTGTTTTTCATCCATTTTAATTCTTCTTTATATTTGTATATAAGTGAGTCTTTGTTATAAAGTTTGCTATTTAATTTATTGATTAAGTTAGTTACATGAATTATTTCTTTTTTATATTTTTTTTCAATTAGGTGTTCTGCATAATAGTTTCCTGTAATGTAGATTGATGGAAGGAGTATGACTTCTATAGTTAGGATTAGGATTGCGTAATCTGGGAAGAGATAACTTAGAAGGATGAAAATTATTGCAGTAGTTGTCGCTATGAGTGTGATGATTACTCTTATATGGGTTAGTATCATTATTATTTTAAGGTGAAGGGTCTTAAATTATTTTGCGTGGTTTTTGAGTTGAGTGTTTAGAACAATCCCAATGCAACTGGTATGTTATCAATCTTCATAACCCCTTCTTGATTGATGATTCCTGCTTCTAATGCGGTTTCTACTGATTCTTTGCCTACTATGTTGAATGTTGCGTCTTCTTGGTTCATTTCTTTTAGAATCTGGATTATTTCTTCTTTTGTTTTTTTGTCTCCTTCGAAGAAGTTGGGTCTGACTTCTATTTGTTTGATTCCTTCTATGAAGGTTTGACCTATTATGTCTGAGTCGGCTAAGGCGACTATGCTTCTGTATGCTTCGTGTATTTTTATGTGCATCTCGTATGAAAATCCAGGAACCTAGGTTTCTAGATGCGACCTCCTGTTTTATTGTTCTGACAAGTCACCTTTCCTAGGTAACCTGGCGGTTTATTTATTTTGATTGTTGGTTGTTATAATGCTCCGCTACCCACTTCGTTGGGTAGCTCCGCATATTTTATTGGTAAGTTATAATTACAAGGAGAGTTTTGTAAGTATTCTCTTTGTGAGATGAGTGTTTCTCCTTGTTAGGGGGTTTGTTTCCTCTTGCTTGTATGTGTGATTAGGTGTTGAGATATATAAAAATATCTGTTAGAAGGTATATAAAAAATAAAAATAAAAATTATTAGTCTACTTTGAATGTGCAAACAGTTGTTCCGCATGTTGGGCATTTACCCTTCATCATGTCTTTACCCTTTGAAGTTTTGGTCTTCTGAGCGTCTTTGATTTCTGTTTTTGCTTTGCACTTTACACAATATCCATTGGCCATATTTTTTTATCCTCCCTTGTAATTTAAGGTCTTTTGATGATTTAGCTATGTTTTATTGGTATTTAAAGGTTGTTTAAGTGTGGGGAGGGGGTTTTTTGGGTGTGGGGAAGGGAGGGGTTCGGGGGAATTGGGGGGTTTTGTAGAATTAAATCTTACTCCTAACGCTATGCTTCGCGCCACAAGCTAAACAATGTAGGAATGAGAAGCCTTTTTCTTTGATGATTTCGGTGTCGGGTTTTTTGCATTGAGTGCATAGGACGAATTCTTTAGTGTAGTCTTGGATTTTTTCGTTGATTTTTTGGGAGTTTATTTTTCTTTGGAGGATTACGCGGTTGTTTTTTATGGATCCTGAGGTTGCTAGTTCTCTTAATAGGAATTTTAGTAAGTGTTCTTGGTCGCGTCTTAGATATGAGGCTACTTGTGGGAAGTTTGTTAGGATTGTTTTGGTTCCTTCTAGGTGGCCTTCTATTTTTGGGATTTCGAATCTTGCGTTGGATTTCTCAATGGGTTTGAGGTCTTTGTATGCTTCGTTCAATAAAGTTTCGTAGGTTTCCATGGTGTTTGAGGGTAAATGGGGTTTAAAAATGTTTAGAGCTGTATTTGTGTGTAATTTTTTGATTTAGGGATAGGAAGGTTTATAAAATAGATTTTTGTAGTTTTCTGATGGGATCAGATGTTGGTGAGGAGAAGATATTGTATATTTATAGGAATAGAGTTGTTGGAGATGTAGGGGGTCCTTTCTATATTTTTTCTCCTAATTATAAGGGTTCAGGTAGAGGAGAGGTTAGGCTGGTTCCGAAATTTAGAGAATGGGTTAAAAATGCTGAGAAAGAGGGATATAGACTAAGGTTAGATGAGGATGATAATGGTAAACTCCAACATAGGCTTAATGAAGATGATATGGCTTTGATTGGTAGGCCTTGGTCAAGAGTTTGTTAGTTGGATTTATTCATCTTAATACTTGACAATTTAATAAGATACAATATTTATCCTAAATATCGTACTCTACCTGGACGTGGTTCGTAAATAATTCCTTCTTCTAATAGCTTTTGGATTTCTTGAGTGATTAGTTCGGGTTTTGAGTCTTTGAATTTCATGATTATTTGATCTTTGTCGATTCCTTCGTTTTGTTCTTCGGCTTTTATTGAGTCGATGATGTTGTCTCTTAGGGATTTTATTTCTTGTTTTTGGTTGGTTGTTAGTGGTTTGGGTTGGTCTTTTTCTATTTCGAGTTTTCTTACTAAAAGATATCTTGGGTCTTGTTTTTTTATTATTTCTGGGAGAATGTAGAGTTCTTCGTTGAAGGAGCGTAGGAGGCCGATGATTAGGATTGTGTCTCCTTGGGTTAAGTTCTCGAATTTTTTTAGGTCTTCGCCGAAGACTCTTGTTTTGATTTGGCCGGAGCCGTCGTCTACTGTTAGGGATGCGAATCTTTTTTCTCCGTCGGATTGGTATTTGTCTATGATGTTTGCTATTAGGTTTACTCGGACTAGTTTGTTGGTTCCTAGTTCGATGTGGAGAAGTTTTGGGTTAGTTGTTTCTTGGGATTGGTCGAAGATTTGGTTGCCTTTTAGTAAGTCTCCTACTCGGATTTTGTAAGCTATTTCTCTTTTTTTGAAATCTGGCATAGGGATGAATATTAAAATTTGTATATAAAGATTTATGTAGGGGAGTAGAATTATTTTGGTTTCATAATGTTTATAATTGATGTTAGTATTTTTTGATAATGAAATATTTAATATATTTTAATTCAAGTAGGGAGTTGTCTGATCTCATTGCTGGACATTCTTTTGATGTGATTCCTGGGATTGGTTTGCATTCAACTCTTTGTTATTTTGTTGGTGATAATGCTAATGAAAGGAGTTTAATTGAAGATTTAGATGGGATTAATTTTCAAGGGTTTAATGTTAAAACAGGGAGTTTGGATACTTTTGATGATAATTTAGTTTTAAGGCTGTTAAAGACTGATGAATTATCTTTATTACATAATGAGATTTATTCTGTTGTTAGAAGGCATGTTGTTGGGGATGGTTGTGGTGTTTTAGATGAGTATTTTGGAGAGAATTATAATCCTCATATAACCTTGTCTAGATCGTCATCTGAACTTGATAGAGGGGTAGGTGATTTAAATGGAGTGGAGTTTTCTGTGTCTAATTATGTGCTTGCGAGAAAATATCAGGAAAATTGGGTTGATATTAGGGCTTTTTCAGTTGGTTAGTTATATCTTGCCGACTAGGTCTAGGCCGGGTTTTAAAGTTTCTTTTCCTGGTTCCCAGTTTATGGGGCAGACTTCGCCTCCGTGTTGGCTGACGAATTGGGCTGCTTGGACTTTTCTTATTAGTTCTTTTGTTGAACGGCCGATGGAGTTGTCATGTAGTTCGAAGGCTTTTAGGATTCCTTCTGGGTCGATTATGAAAGTTCCTCTGAGGCTTAGGCCTTCTTCTTCTATGTAGGTTTGATAGGATTTGCAGATTTTTCCGGTCGGGTCGGCTAGCATTGGGAATTTTATTTTTTTTATTGTTTCTGAGTTGTCGTGCCAGGCTTTGTGGACGAAGGTTGTGTCTGTTGAGACGCTTAGGATTTCTGCGTTTAGGTCTTGGAATGTTTGATAGTTGTCGGCTAAATCTCCTAGTTCAGTTGGGCAGACGAAGGTGAAGTCGGCGGGGTAGAAGAATAATATGACCCATTTGCCTCTGAATTGGTCGAGGTTTATTTTTTTGACTTCGTTGTTATGGAAGGCTTCGGCTTGGAATCTTGGTGCTGGTTCATTTATTTCTAGAATTTGGGGTTCCATGTTGTTGGTTGTTAGTAGGGATATTTAAGTTTATTTGTGATTGAGTTTACTTGTTGTTTGTGTTTTTTTAATGAGGTCTGTGTTCTTTTAGTATAATGTGTTTCCCATTAACATATGTCACCCTCTAAAATAATTTATTGCACATAAAATTTAGGAAGCTTCGCTAACCTAAATTTTATTATTTTATTGATATCTGATAAATAATCCAATATATGATTAAGTAATCCTAGATCTCTAGGGTCTAGATGTTCTTTTAGTATAATAAAGTTTAAAAATGGACTAGATATAGGTTTTTTATGAGAATTGATGGGTTTAGAGCGATAGTTTTGGGAATTGTGTTGTGGTTGTTGATATTTGTAGAGGTAAGTGTGTTGTTGTTTGGGTTTAGGTTTCCGATGGGGAGTGATGCTTATTATGTTTCGCATTTTGTTTTGTTGGTGTTTTTTTCGTTGTTGGTTAGTTTGGTTTATTTTTATAAGGTTAGAATGAGGGGTGGGTTTTTGCATGGGCTTTGTGCTGGGATTTTGTTTATTGTGGTTGGGGTGTTGTTGGATTTGGCTATAACTGTTCCATTTTTTGTTAAGGATTATGGTTTCTTTTTGAGAGGTGATGTTTTGATTGGGATGGTGGTGGTTTTGGTGATTTCGGGGTTGGTGGGGATGGGGAAGCGGTGAGAAGATGTTGAGTGATTATATTGATGCTGAGATTCCTGTTGATGAGTATTTTTGTAATAGGGAACGGTTTAATGTTTTTCCATTTGATGCTCATGCTCCTCAGTTGTTTGAAATAAATAAGAGGTTGTTCAAGGTTTCTAAATCTAATGTTTTGTTCGGTCCTGATCCTTTACTTAGTGCCAAAAATTTTCCTAGGTTGGATGGATCTAGGGATATTGATGTTTATACATATGTTCATACTAGTAATCCTTCTTATGATAAGAGGTTTCATAAAGTAAGTTTAAGATCTGCTCTTGAGAATTTAGATGAGTTATTTAAGCGGATGTCTGAATCTTTTTGATGGTTATACATTCTGCACAAACCCCGTTTTGGGTTGGAAAATGTCCCCGGACTTTTTGAGTTTTTCTATGGCTTCTTCGAATTCGTTGTCGTTTAGGTCTTTGAGTTCTTTTCTTAGTTCGTTTAAAGGGATTTGTTTTCCGAATTTGTCTTCTAGGTTTTTGATTGTTTCTCTTAATAGGACTATTTTGTTTCTTTGGCTGCTGGAGATTTTGGATGTGAAACGGTCTATGTCGAAGGTTTTTGTTTCTGGGTCGTAGCCGACTTGCATTAAGTAGTAGTTTGTTAGTCTGATTGCTACTTGGGCATCTTGAGTGTCTACGGTGTGTGATAGGCGGGATTTCGCGTGGGCTTCGGCTAAACGGACTAGTCCTTGGAGTTGTCTTGCTGAGATTGAGATGGATCTGGATTCTCCTTCTTGGCTTGCTTTTCTCATTTTGACGTAGAAGTTCTTGATTTCGTTGACTGCTTCTTCGGTTAGTTTTGGTTCTATTTTTTGTTTTGCGTAGGCCACATATTTTTTGAAAAGGTCTGCTTCGATGTCTGGTATTTTGTCTTTCATTTGATGTAGGTTTAGGACGTGGGTTGCTATTGCGTCGTCTTGTTTTTGGTTTGGGAGATCTCTGAGGATGAAGATTAGGTCGAATCTGTTGATTAGGGCTGGGGGTAAGTCGATTTGTTCAGAGATTGATTGAGATGGTTCAAAACGGCCGTATTTTGGGTTTCCGGCGGCTAGGACTGAGGTTTGTGCTGAAAGTGTGTTTCCCTGGATGGCTATTTTTCCATTTCTTCTTGTTATGAAGAATCCTGTTTCTGTTTCGAAGCAAAAGACTTTTCCGTTGTAGTTTATCTCTTTTATGTGTTTGGAATCTTTTCTGATGCAAAGCTCTGTTTTGTCTGATAGTGAGATTCGGTACATATCTTTTCGGTTTCCTCTTTTTTCTCCTTTATAGTTGAGGTTTTTATTTGCTGATTTTCCGATTAGGCAGGCTATTGCTTGGAAAGTGTCAATTAGTTCTTGCGAGGTTGATCCGTAAGACTTATTATCTGATGATCCATCTCCCAACATCATGGCATTATATAAGATAATTAATTGGTTTTTTGATAAGTCTGATAGTTTTATGTCTTCAGACGGAAATCTTTTGAGGTAGCTTTTTTTGCCTAGTTTTTCTAGATATTTAGATAATTGAGTGTTTGTTATCTTGAATTTTGTGTAATCTTGTTTTTTTATTTCAGTTAGGGTGAATCCTATGTGTGAGGATAGTTTTGTTAGACAGGATTTTATTTTTTTTATATTTTCTTTGTTTTTCTGTGTGATTCCTATTGTTGGTTTGGTTTCGATTCCGCCTTCTGTTAAATAGTATCCTAAGAATTCTAGCCATAGGTCTAATGGGATTTTTTTTGGTTGGTGTTGGTGAGTGTATTTTGGGTGTTTTCTGTTTTGTTTGTGTTTGATTGGAGGTAGGATGAAGTGGTTAGTTGTTTTTTTGTTGATGAATTCTCCGGAGTTGAGGACTTTTATTCTTTGATATGGGATGTCTTTAGCTTTTATTTCTTTGTAGTGTTTGTGTCTTTCTTCTTTTAGGAGCATTTTGTGGTCTGGAGTTACTAGTATGTCGTTTCTTTTATTTTTGAAATGGAACATTTTTCCTTTGTGATTATATTCATAGAGTCCTTTGTGAGTGATGAAGTTTATTGTTTTTGTTTTTGGGTTGTATTGTGCTATTTTTAGTTTTTTTATTTCGTTGTATTTTTTCCATCCTTCTTCAGTTAGAGTTTCTGTGTCTTCTGAATAGCATGCCTGAACATTAGCTTTTGAAATTGTTACGGTTTGCTGTTCTAGGGCTTCATGCATGGCCGATCTGTCGGTTGCGTCCATTTTCTCTATTTCGTCTATGCAGATTACTCCTTTGTTTGCTAGGACCATTGCTCCGGCTTCTAAGCTCCAACCTTTTAGGAATTCGTCTTTGACTACTGTTGCGGTGATTCCTGCTCCTGTTGCTGCTTTTCCTACTATGTAACGTCCTTTGGGGGCTATGTTTGATATGAATTTTAGGGTTACGGATTTTGCTACACCTGGATCTCCTATTAGGAATAGATGGATGTCTCCTCTTGATACGGTTCCGTCTTGACTTGTTTTTCTGACGCCGCTGAACATTTGGAGGACTAATGCTTCTTTGATTTCTTCGTATCCCCAGATACTTGGTGCGATGCTTTCTCTTAATTTTGTGAATAGTTCTGGGTCTTCGGCTAGTTCTTGGATTTGTCTTTCGTCTTCTTCGGATATGTCTAGGTCTTCGTAAGTTGCTTCTAAGGGGATGAGGTTGTTGGCTTCAACTGCTAGGTCGAAACGGGTTGAGATTGCGCCGGTTTGTAATGGGACTGGGACTTCTTTTAATATCCCAAGGATTCTGACTTTACTTCCAGGAGTTGTTTTTTCTTCCATGTTGGGTTCTACTAAATCTTCTTTTAAGAAAACGTTTAAACGTCTTGGTTGTTCTCCTCCGATTAGTGATTCTGGGGATTCTTCGATGACTAAACGTTGGGCATCGACCATGACTTTGCTTAATAATCTGAATTGGCCTTTTCTTCCGCAGGAACATCTTGAGGGTTCTCTAAATTTTTTTTCGATTTGGAGAACTGAGATTACTGTTCCGCATGAAGGGCATTCGAATTTGGCGTTTACAACTTGAGGTCTTACTTCGGATGCTTGTCTTACTAAACCTTCGAAGTAGATTAGCTGGTTTAGATGGTGTGAACGGATTGTTCTGATACGTACTTTTTGGGTTTCTGGGAGGTTGAGGAATCTGATTCTGGGAGTTTTTATTAATCCTGAGTCTTCTAATGCTGTTTCTAAGAGTTGGAGGATTTCTTCTGGATTTCCTATGAGGGCTTCTGCCAGGACTGGGGAGTTTGAAGATAGGTCGTCGAAATTTACGAAGATTACTTTTTTACCTTTTCTTATTGACTCGCCTATTTCTTTTTTGTAAGTGTCGAAGAAGAGTTTTGCTTCTGCGATTAGTTCTTCTGTGTTTGATTGTGGCATTTTGTGATGGAAATTAATTTAATTGGTAGTTTGTAAATTCTAGGTGAGATAGGTGAGTGTTCTCTTTGTGAGATGAGTGTTCTCTTTTTTGGTTGTTAAACATCTTTTATTTGGGGTCCTCCTTTTCTGTATGGTAAGTAGAGGTTGGGGATTTATAAGTATTTATTGGGTTTAAAGAAGGGGATGTGAAATAAAGATTAGTCTCTTTGATAGTTTTCTATTTTTCTGAAGGGTTTATATCCAATTTCTTCTGATATTTCTAATACTTCAAAATCTATTTTGTATTTTTTATGGTCAGTAAATCTGTGTGGAAAGTCCATGAATTTGATACCCCATCCTTTATCTGTCATAGTTTCTAATTTTTCATCAGGGATTTCAACCAATCCTTTTTTTACTTTTCTGGAAATGTTTTTCTTCATGAATTTGTGAGCAATTAGATGGTTTGTAAAAAGAGGGATTATTACTTTTCCGTTTTCTTCTCTTAGTGCAAGTAAGGGGAGCCATCCTTCATTTATGCATTCATATCTAATGTTTTGGGTAGAAAGATTTCCGTCATTATATAGAATTGCGTATTGTTTTTTTGTTGGTTCTTTTCTTTGTTCGGATGTATTGTCTGGTATATTTCGTAACATTTTTATTATTGGAAATTTAATTATTTAAGTATTGTGTTTAGAATGGGCTGATTTTAATTATTGTTTGTTAGTTGTTAGTTATCCCTTGTTCTTCTCAGCTTCCTTTAGTGTAGCTACGAGTTGGTCCATTGAATCTGCTAGTTGTTGGTTGTTTTTTGTTCCGGTGCAGACTAGCTTTCCGTTTGAAAATAATAGGAAGGTTGCTGGGGGGTCGACTAGTTTATAGACTAGGCCTGGGAATTGTTCGGGTTCGTATTCTGTGTTTTCGAGTTCTAGTGATAAGTAGTTTAGATTTAGCATCATGTCGATGCTTCCGGATGCTACGATGTTTTGGACGGTTATTTTTGGTTTGTCTGTTATTTTGACGTTGATTTTTTTTAGGGTTTTGATTACTTGCTCTATGACTTCTTTTACTTGGGCTATTGATTTGGTTCCTGTGCAGACTAAATTTCCAGAGGAGAAGACTAGGACTGCTGATTTTGGTTCTTTGACTCTTAGAACTAGTCCTGGGAATTGTTCGGGATTGTATTCGGTGTTGGGGATTGTTTTTGCTAGTTTGGTTAGTGGGACGTCTTTACCAAGAGAAGTTGTTGCTACGATGTTTTGGATTTTTGAAGAAACTTTTGATTTTGCCATTTGTTACTTGATAGTGTTAATGATAAATCTAGATTGGTTTGGTTTATAAAGGTTTTGTTTCTTGATTTTTTTGTCGACGGTGGTTATGATGGAGTGGGGGAAGGTTTTTAAAGGTGGGATGTTGTTTTTTGGTTTCATAAATATTATAAATGGATAATTATTATATGATTCATGGAACTTGATTCAAGTGTGTTAACAGGTTATTTGAGAGATTCTGTTCGGGATATTGGGAAAATTAGAGGTAGATTATATAGGATTCAGGGAAATCCTAATTTTCAAGGAGAGCCATTTACTTTAGATGTTTCTGGTGGGTTGGATAAGGTTGTGAGTAGTATGCAGGATCTTCAAAGGAAAAATAGACTTTCAACTTGGGATAAAGATAATGTGGAACCGTATGATTTTAAGATATTTAGTGCTGGTTATAACTTTTGTAATGATGTTATGCTATATTTTTTATTTAATGGGAATGTTCCAGAAGATAATTTGAGGGGGGTTGTGGGAAGGATTAAATTAAGAGGGGCTGATGAGTTATCTAGAGTGATTGAATATGCGGGTAGTGTTGAAAAGAAGATTAGTCATTATAGAGGTAAGTTGAATGAAGAAAGAAATGTTAGTATGGTTCAATAATGTATTTTCAATTCATGTCAGTTGTAGTCGTTGGCTATTTCTTTGAGTTTTGCGATGTCGTGTAATCCCATGTCATCTCTTACGATTGTGATTCTTGGGAAACGTAAGGCGAATCCTGATTTGTAAGTTGGGGAGCGTTGGATGTTTTGATAAATTATTCTGACTATTATTTTTGGTTTGATGGTTACTTGTCTGCCTGATTCTTTTGTGACTAAAGGTAATAGTTTGTTGGTTAGTTCTTGGTATGATAGGCCTAGTTCTTCTTTTTCTTTTAGGCCTGTTGAGGCTTTTCCGATTTCTAGGAAGTTTCCTTGTTCGTCTTTGCAGGATAGAGTGAATGATGATAGGATTCCAAAGCGTTTTCCTTTTCCGTATTCGGCTGCTGTGATTACTAGGTCGAGTTCGTTTTCTGCTGGTTTTAGTTTTAGCATGTGGCCGACTCTGGCTCCGGGGCTGTATTCAGAAGTGAGGTTTTTTATCATTAGTCCTTCTTGATTGTCTTTTAAGGCTTCTTTGTAAAAATCTTGGGCTTCTTTTTCATTGCTTGTTATGATTTGATGTGAGCATCTGATTTTGTGTTTGTAAGGTTTGATGAGTTTTCTCATGAGGCTTGTTCTTTTTTTGAAAGGTAGTTCTAGAAGGCTTTTTCCGTTGAGGTAGAGAATGTCGAAGGTGTTGATTTCTATTGGGAGTTGTTTGATTAATTGGTTTATATTGTGTTTTCGTCTGATACGTTGGGAGATTGCTTCGAACGGTTTGTATTTTTTTGTTTTAGGGTCGAAGCCTATGGCTTCGCTTTCAATTATGAAACTTTTTGCTTTGATGTGTTCGTTTATATATTGCACTACTTCTGGGAATTGTTTTGTTACTTCGTCTAAACGTCTTGTGAATAGTTTGATTTCTCCTTTGTCATCTTTGTTAATTAGCATTCTGAATCCGTCGTATTTATATTCGAATGCCGCGGGTTTGCCGACACGTTTGAATCCGTCCTCGATGCTATCTGCTTTTAGGGCTAGCATTTGTCTCATTGGATGTCCTGGATTTAGTTTGATTTTTTTTAATTCTTTTATACCTCTCGAGGCTTTTTCGAAGACTAGTAGGAAGTCGCTTGTTTTGTCGTAGGCTTCTTGGACGGCTTGTGTGAACTTTTTTTTGTTTTCAGAATCCAAGACACCTAACGGTTTCTTAGATGTATCTTCCCTAGAATTTGCCTTAAAAAATGTTTTTATTATTGAATCTCTGATTGTTCCGGATGCTACTCCGATTCTTAAATCTCCTATGAGTGTTCTGATGATGTATTTTGCTTCTTTGCCTGATGCGGAAGTTAGTAGTTCTGAGATTAATGAGAGTTTTTTGTCAACGGTTCCTTTGCCTTCGAGTTCTGGGAGTTTTTTGATGTTTTCTAGAACTTTTTTGGTTGTTATTTTTTCGGAGAACAATGTGTTTTGTTTCTTTTTGTTTATGATTTGTTCTGCTACTTTTCCTAAGTCACCTAGCTTTTTCCAGTGTTCTATTATTATGTCTGATGAAAGTCCTGATGCTTTGCTTAATGCTTTGATGCAGAGTTTTTCGGATATTCCAAGTTCTTTTTCGGAATAATCTGGATAGGCTTTTCCTTGGATTAGATAGATAGTTTCTAAGTCGTCTTTTTTTAGGGTTTTTAAGAAATCTGAAAGTATCTCAGTTTTTTTTAATCTTGAAGGGTTTTCTTCTAGGTTTTCATATAGGTTTGTTAGAGTTTGGTAGTCCATCTTTTTTATAGAAAAGGTTGGTAGGTTTTTATAGGTTTAGATAAATTAGATTTTGGTCTAGAGTTCTTCCACTTCGCAAGGGGTTGAAATGGCTTCTAATCCTGATGATGATATATCTTTTCCTTTGTTATTTCTTAAGGTATATCTAGTTATTCTTTCTAATGGTATTTCTAGATTAAGTTCTGTATCTTCTCCTCCTACTCCTACATAAAATACTTTTAATAAGCTTATATAACCTTTATATTTTCCAGTAGGTTCTTGATTTGTAGTCCATTCTAGATATATTTCGTCACGTATATTTGCATGTTCTAAAAATTTATCTCTTTCTTCATCATTCATATTTTGTTATGGTTTAAAAAGTATAAAAAGATTGTTATGTTATGGTGTTGGATTATATTTTTGTGTTGGCTGTGATTGGGTTTTTGTTGTCGTTGTATTTTTATTTTGTTGGTAGGAGGTTGTTGGTTGATAGGAATTATAGGGCTGGATGTGATTTGAGTGAGGGGGTTTCTTGTACGAAGGTTGCTAGTAGTGATTATAGTAAGATGTTTGGTTTTTCTAATGCTTTGATTGGGATTGGGTTTTACTTAATTGTTTTGTTGTTGGCTTGGTTTTCGATTTATAATTGGTTGTTTTGGTTGGAATTGTTTGCTTCGTTATTTTCGGTTTATTTGATTTATTTGATGTTTAGGATTAGGTTGTTGTGTGTGGTTTGTGTTGGGATTCATGTGGTGAATTTTTTGTTATTGTGGTTGAGTTATGTTAGGGTTTTTGGGTAGTTGGTTAGAATTAGAATGGAGTCCAGATTCCTTGATTGAATTTAATTTCTGGAGGATTTGCAGTTTCTTGAAGTCTTTTTGCGGATACGTATTTCTGGATATAGCATATATAGCTGATTAATTGATCATTGTATTCCCTAAAAGTTACTGTTTGATTTTTTGATCTTTTATATTTTTTAAATTGTAATCTAATTCGGTTTTTAACTATGTGGTCCTCATCAGCTATTTTTTCAATTTCTCTAATTTGTTTTTCTTTGATACCTTTTCTAGGATAGCTGAATGCATTTCCATTTTTAAAAACTATTATTTTATTTGCTCTATCATCTTCCAAGAAATCTTGGAGTAACCATCTAGAATTTGCATAAACTATTGGTTTTGTAATTCTGCAATAACTTGGTGTTGTATTGTTTGGATCATTTGTGTTGCTTATTCCCCAATAATTGAGATATTCAACATATTTTTCAAAAGTGATAGTTTCGAATTTAAAATCTCTGAGGTCCATAAAATATATTCTTAAAAATTTATTTATTAATCTTGTATAGTAAGTTTATTTTCCTCTTCGTTTCCCTGCACGTACACTAGGTCTTGATTTGTTGGTTGGGGATTTGTCTCTTAATCCTCGGGATTTTCTTGCGGCGCTTGTTTTGCCCCTTAGGGCTCGTTTTTGGTTGGCTTTTTTTGTGAGGAATTTTGTTTCTTTGTTGTTTTTGATTTCTGGTTTGCTGTAGTCGACTAAGATTACTTCGAAGAAATAATGGATTCCATCTTTGGCTAGGTTGTATGAGTTTAAGACTTCTAGGTTTGGGTATTTTCTTTGGGCTCTTTGTTCGGCTATCCATTTGTAGCTCATCTTGACTACTTTTTTGTTGGTTGTGTTTTTTGATCTTCTTGCTTTGTTTTTTGTTTCTCTTTTTCTTCCTCCTCTTCTTAGTCTGACTCTTACTACGACGAATCCTTTTTTGGCTTTGTAACCTAGGCTTCTTGCACGGTCTAGTCTTGTGGGTTTATTGATTTTTAGGATTGTTGGTTGTTTACGCCATTCGATCATCAGTTCTCTGAGTCTAGCTGTGTCTGGTTTTTTCCATGCGTTTCTTAATTGGTGGTAGAGTCCTTTCATGGAAATGAGAGATAAATTGTGTTTTTAAAGGTTTGGGAGGGGATGGGGGGTTTGGGAGATGGTCCTGCCAAGTCCAGAGATTGGAAATCTCTGGCTCTTCAGATTCTGACGAATCTTCAGATTTTGAACTTGGAAGTGGAAATTAAGAATCTTAACGGGATACTATTTCTTTGAAATAGTATATGGTCCTGCCAAGATTTGAACTTGGGACCCCCGCCTTATCAGAGCGGTACTCTAACCTGGCTGAGCTACAGGACCATGTAAGAACTTATTGGAATAGGTTTATAAGGGTTTTGATTATTTTATCATCCTTGCAACTCAATAGTTAGAAAATCGTTTTTGAGTTTGTATCTTAGGATGGGGAGGTTGAGGTTTAGGCTTTTTGAGTAGAGGTGTTTGTTTGAGAGGGCTTTGATTTCGATTGAGTTTTCTAGTTGGTTGATTAGAATGTCTTCGACGGATTTGACTCCTGGGACGTGGAGTTCGTAGACGATTTTGTTTGAGATACGTTTTAGTTTTGATTGGGGTTCTTTTTTTGGGAGTTTTGAGGATTTTTTTAATTTGTCTGTGAATACTTTTGGGTCGATTCTGATTTGGTTTACTTGGGCTTGAGTTTGTTGTTGATTGTTTTGGTTATTGAGGTGTTGATTGTTTGGGTTGTTGAAAACTTTTTTACCGTTTACGAAGAATTGAATGTTTAGATCGTTGGGAAGGTTTTGTCGATGTCTTTTATTGCGGGGGTTCATGGGGTGGTTTGGGTTTCTTGCGACTTCTTCGTTTAAGTTTCTCATTTGGTTTTCTAGCATTTTCATTGCGGTGCTGAACATTTTGTCCATGAAAGAGTCTGAGAAATTAGGGAAGGAATCTTGGATTGGTTCTTCTACTGAGTCGTTTCTTCCTAGGAATCCGAAGTCTTCTTTTTCGAAGTTAGAGTTGAGGTCGCTACCACATGATGGGCAGAATTCAAAGTCTTTTCTGACTCTTGTGTTGCAATTAGAACATTTGTTTCCGAACATGGTAATGTTAATGATGGTTGATTTAAAAGGTTTTGGATGGGGTTTGGTTGGAATTAGTATTGCATTAGTTCCACATCCCACTTCGTTGGGATGTTTCACTTATTTTATTGGTATCTGATAATAACATTTATATCGAGATGTAAGTGATTTTTTTTAGATGGTAGGTTTTTTGGTTATATTGGTTTTTGTTAATTTTACCTATTTTATCGGTTGTTTCTGTTTTAGGAAAAACTTTTTAAATGGGTTGTGTTGGTATGTTTAGGTAAGGAGCTGAATGTGATAAAATGACAGAGAACAAAATGACGGATTTGGATTCTCGTAAGGATGAGCTTGCGAAGAAGTATGGGATTGATTTTGATAGTTTGGAGAGGGAGCAGGTGAAGTTGGCTAGGGATGTTGTGGTTAGGGATGGGTTTGATATGGGGTTGGTTGAGAGGTATGGGGCGGTTGAGAGTGTGTTTGTTGGGAATCGTATATTGTCGTGTGTTGTGGTTTGTGATAGGGATTTTGAGATAGTTGATCAGGCTTATGTGATTGATAAGGTTAGGTTTCCTTATTTTCCGGGGTTTAGGAGTTATAGGGAGTTGCCTTCGATGATTGCGGCGTTTGAGAAGCTTCGGGAGAGGCCGGATGTTATGTTTGTTTCGGGGCAGGGAGTGATTCATCCTAGATTGGGGTTGGCTAGTCATTTTGGGATTGCTTCGGGGATTGCTACTATTGGGGTTTCTGGTTCTTTGGTTGGGTGTGAGACTGGGGATAATGATGGGGATGATATTGTTCGTGATGGGAAGAGGATAGGGAAGGTGTTGATTGGGAAGGAAGGGAGTAAGCCTTTGTTTATTAGTCCTGGGCATAATATTGGGGTTGATAGTTCGTATAAAGTTTCTAGGGAGTTGATTAAGTTGCCACATAAAAGGCCGGAGCCGATTCATTTGGCTAGTAAGTATGCTAAGGAAGTTAGGAAGGAGTTGGATGTTGGGATTAAGTGAAGTTTTTTATTCTTGGTAAGACTAAACGTGCTATAAGGGCTATTATTGAGAGGCTTAGGATTCCGACGATGATTACGTATATGAAGTATGAGCTTGTGGTGTAGAGTTCGCCTTGTTGGATTGCTTCGGTTGGGGGTTTTGGTGGTTGGTTGTTAGTTTCTTTTTGGTTATCTTGGGTTGATTTTTTATTTTCCTCTAGTTGGTTTTCTTGATCTTCTAGTGGGGGTTCGTTTTCTATTGCTAGTCCGGTTAGTCCTTTTATTTTTATGTTCTGGTTGATGTTTAGGTCTTCTTCTAAGATTCCTATTACGTTGAAAGTTAGTAAGAGGGCTACGGCTGTTATTGAGATTGACATTACTAGTGTGAAATGTTTGTTGTCTAGGATCATTGTTTTTCTTCGGGGTCGAAGTCTATGGCTAGGTAGTCGCCTTCTTTTAGTTTGAATCT